>CAKZUP010000124.1 GCA_937922945.1 uncultured Granulosicoccaceae bacterium | reverse complement strand
ATGCAAGCACCAGAGGGTTTGAGCACCATTGATAATCGCTTGTTCGTTTGTGACGGGCCTGCGGGGCTGAAGCAATATAATCTTGATGAGCCCGAGAACCCGGTGTTTGTCGATGTGTTGCCCAATGTTGATTGCAACGACGTTATTGCGCACAACGGTACTCTGTATGCGATTACGGATACCAGCTTGCAACAATACGATTACAGCGTTTCACCTCCTGGCTTGTTGAGCAGTATTGATACAGATGTGGTTGCGGTAGATGCTTTGGTCGATGCGTTAACGACTCAGATAAATGCGTATTAGCACCGATTCCTGAGCGATTCACTTCACTTGGACTGCACAGGGGCTGCACATGGATGAGCAGCCCGGTTCATGCACTTTTTTACGGGCTTTCCGGTCACGCCATAGGCTCCTCGTTACCCCTTGCGTGTTCCGGATTTGCTAAATAACCCCACTTGGTTAACAATGCCTCGCAGCGCTTTAGCGAATGTGAGCAATGGAAAATTCGAACAACAACCCGGCTAACGCCAGTGACAAACCCGGCTCAAGACGTCGCCGCAAACGTAAGCCAACCAAAGCGCTTGCGCGCATTCCACAGTTGCCACGTTCACAAACCCGTAGCCCGTTTACGGCACTAACACCATTAAGCGACGATCAGATTGAAGACATACACATAGCATCCATGCGATTGCTGGAAGAGCAGGGCATCGAAGTGATGGGTGAGCTGGCTTTGCAAAAATTCAGACAAGCCGGTGCAGATGTGTCAGAAACCGGTTTGGTTCGAATGGACCGTGAGCTGGTGATGCAGACAATTCAAACCGCGCCATCGAGTTTTGATTGGAAACCTCGTAATCCGCTTAACACGATTCACGTCGGTGGCAATGCCATTAACTTTGGTTTGGTATCTGGCGCGCCGAATGTGCACGATTCCATTAACGGTCGAAGATCGGGCAATATTGAAGACTACAAAAAACTGATCAAGCTTGGTCAACATTTTAATGCCATACATTTTTTTGGTAATCAGGCGTTAGCACCAACCGATCTGCCTGCCAACTCACGTCACCTGGACACGTCTTATTACAATCTGGTTTTAGCCGATAAGCCTATGTTGGCAACTGGCATTGGAGGCGGGCGCGCAAGGGATGCGGTGGCGCTTAATGCAATAGCCAAAGGGTTGAGTCTTGAGCAAATTCAGGATGTGCCCACGGTTATGACGAATATCAATATCAATTCGCCACGAAAACTGGACGACTCCATGGCATACGGTGCAATGCAAATGGCGATGTTGGGCCAACCCACCGTGGTCACACCGTTTACGTTAATGGGCGCGATGACTCCCGCAACCATGGCTGCGGCATTGGTGCAGCAAAATGCTGAAGCGTTATTGGGTATTGCATTAGTGCAACTCACAAGGCCTGGGGTGCCAGTTGTGTATGGCGCGTTTACATCCAATGTTGATATGCGTTCGGGCGCCCCCGCATTTGGCACGCCTGAGAACGCACTAGCCAATATTGCCAGTGGACAGCTTGCGAGGCGGTATCAGTTACCGTATCGAACCAGCGCCTGTAACGCATCCAACGCCACAGACAGCCAGGCCACGTGGGAAACTCAAATGGCACTCTGGGGTGCTGTGATGGGGCACGGCAATTTAATTTATCACGCGGCCGGCTGGCTCGAAGGTGGCCTGGTGGCATCGTTTGAAAAGCTCGTGCAGGATTGCGAAATGTTGCAACACATGACGAGTATGTTGCAGCCCATTAAAATTAATCTGGAAGAGATTGGTTTGGAGGCCATGCAAGAGGTTGGCCCCGGCGGTCATTTTTTCGGTTGCGAGCACACCATGCAACGTTTTAAAACAGCCTTCTATGAACCCATGCTCAGCGATTGGCAAAATCATGAGAACTGGCAGCAGGCAGGTGCAAAAGATGCCACCGCTCGCGCAACGGATCTTTGGCAAAAAGCGTTACACGAGTATGAAGAGCCAGCCATGGATGCTGATGTCAGGGAGGCACTTGAGTCGTATGTTGCTAAGCGCAAAGAGACAATAGCAGGCGATGAGCCTGTGCTCGAGCCAACCTCAGATACCGAGCTCTACACTACTTAATGATGCACATCGTTTAAACAAATCGATAATGCACACACGTTAAAACGAATAACAAACCATCTCTTGTCGTTAGCCGGTACCCGCACTTATCAGTATCAGCAATGCTATACGATAAGTGCGAGTGTTAATGACACCAGCTAATTAAGACACTCAACGGTTTGCGTTATTACGCTGCCTGTCGATCACCACCGGTGCTCACTGGCGTGCGTGGTGGACGATCGTTGTCCAGACCAGGGCGTCCGTTGGTTACCGCATCAGCGATCATGCCGCGATTAATACCGATATCGTGTAGTTCACGATCAGAATAAGCGTGCAGTTCGCGAATGGCTTTGTTCGCGCTTTTCATCGTAACCAGGTTACGTTGATCTTTTTCCTGCTGTGTTACTGTGCCATCCCAAGGCCAGTACCCAACGCCTTGAACCAGCTCGCTGCGATCGATACCGATGTCGCCCAAGGTTTTTTCATCTTGTTGAAGTAGAATTCTTCTTGCTTCTACACGACCACGCTTGATCATGTAATTTTCGTAAATTGTGCCAATGGCTGCTAATTGTTTAAACATTTCAAACTCCCGTTCGAGTAAGGTAACTGTGTCGTTGTTTTGCCGTAACTCAAAGAGTATTTCGGCTTTACGAACAGAAGATAAAGGCTTGGCAGGCCTTCTACAAACGATAGTTTCTAATGCCCACACTTAGAAAATCTATAGGCAGAATTTAATGGCTGGTCCACTACCATTCAATGCGTTACATGCGTTCGTCGTGGCTGCTCGGCAAGGCAGTTTCAGTAAAGCCGCCGAGGAACTGCATGTAACACCTGCCGCGGTAAGCCAGCAAATTCGGCTTCTGGAGGACTTGCTCGGGGTGCAGCTTTTCCACCGACTGCATAGAGGCTTGACGCTGACAGACGCCGGGAAGGCTGGTCTGGCCAAGATGCAGGATGGTTTTGATGCGTTGCACAATGCAGTCGACCAGATACGGGGCGACGACAATAAACAAGAGTTAACAATATGGACTTCTCCCTCATTTGCGAGCAAGTGGTTAATGCCACGCATGCATCGGTTTCGTGAGGCACATCCACAAATCGATTTACGTATCTCCGGTAGCGGCAGTCTGATCGATTCTGATACAACTGCGCCATCATTGAGCGCGGAGATTTTAAAGGCCAACAACATCGATGTGGCCATACGCTTTGGTAGCGGAAACTATCCGGGTTGTGATGTCGATCGCTTTATGGAAGTGGATGCCATTACGTTGTGTAGTCCGGCGCTGTTAAAACGCAAAGATGTTCACCCGTTGAAGGAGCCGAAAGATCTTGAACATCACACCCTGTTGCACGATGAAAGCCCTTACGAAGGACGGCCACAATGGAAAACGTGGTTCGAAAGCGCCGGCCTTGAAACGTTAACGTGTCGGCATAATTTGTACTTCAATAGCGTACTGCTGGCATTGTCTGCAGCGGTTGAAGGTCAGGGTGTGGTGCTGACACTGGATAAACTGTCGCAGCATGATATCGAACAAGGGCATTTAGTACCCTTGTTCGAACTGCCCATGGAAGTTGAGCATGGTTATCATGTTGTGAGTCTGGAAGGTGCGCAATCGGGTGCCGGTGTTGCTGCGTTTAAACAATGGATAATGGACGAAGCAAGCGCTTAGAAAAACGCTTGCAAACCCGTTTGTGCTCGCCCCAGAATAAGTGCGTGCACATCGTGTGTGCCTTCGTATGTGTTCACCGCCTCTAAATTCATCACGTGGCGTATCACACCGTATTCATCTGACACACCATTGCCGCCGTGCATATCACGCGCAACGCGGGCAATATCGAGTGCCTTGCCACAGTTGTTGCGTTTCATTAGTGATATAAGCTCGGCAGGAACTCGGTGTTCGTCAAACAACCGACCCATCCGAATACAGCCCTGTAAGCCGAGTGCGATGTCGGTTTGCATATCGGCCAGTTTTTTCTGAATAAGCTGGTTCTGTGCTAACGGCCGACCAAATTGCTTTCTGTCCATGGTGTATTGACGAGCAGCGTGCCAGCAAAATTCTGCTGCGCCCATGCTGCCCCAGGCGATGCCGTAGCGTGCACGGTTTAAGCAGCCAAAAGGTCCTGCTAAACCGCTTATATTAGGTAATAGATTTTCTTCAGGTACAAACACCTCATCCATGTGAATCATGCCGGTGGTGGAGGCGCGCAAGCTGAACTTGCCTTCAATTTTCGGCGCGCTCAAACCTTTCATACCTTTCTCAAGCACAAAGCCTTTGATTTTATTGTCGTGCGCATCAGACTTGGCCCACACCACAAATACATCGGCAATGGGTGAATTGGTGATCCAGTTTTTCGCACCCGACAACGAGAAGCCACCATCGACCGCTTTTGCGCGGGTGAGCATACTGCTGGGGTCGGAACCATGGTCTGGCTCTGTTAGGCCAAAACAACCCACCCATTCGCCGCTGGCAAGCTTGGGCAAATACTTCTCACGTTGCTGATCGGTGCCATACGCAAATATGGGGTGCATAACCAGACTGGATTGCACCGACATGGCAGAGCGATACCCGCTGTCGACACGTTCAACCTCTCGCGCCACTAATCCGTAGGAGACGTAACTGGCGTCGACACCACCGAATGCTTCGGGAATAGTGGAACCCAGCAAACCGAGCTCACCCATCTCGTTCATGATTTCCCGGTCGAATACTTCGTGTCTGTTGGCGTTGAGCACACGCGTCATCAAACGCTCTTGGCAGTAGCTCTGAGCGGTATCGCGAATCATTCGCTCTTCTTCGCTAAGCTGCTCGTCGAGCAGAAACGGGTCTGCCCAATTCAGTTCTGCAGGTTTAGCGCGCGATATCTCGGGAGTGTTGCCAGCCATTCTTTGAAGTCCTGAACCAAGTTTTAGTTATCCTGCGATATTACACCAAGCGGGCTCAAGCGTTTGACGCATTGCACCTGCAGCATTGTTGCTTTGAATAATCAATTCCAAACTGCCCCAGTTGAATGGTGTTAGTAAGGGTTTGCCTGCTGAGAGCTTGTGTTTATAAGGCTTTTAGAGTCACTAAGTTCTTGATCACCACTCAACTGGAGCAGTTTCAATCAATTCTGGTGGCTAGCCTGAGGCGCGTGGGCGTAATATGATGTGGCTGAAAACAAGAACAATTCGTACTCTTAAGAAGTCAATCTAAAACTCGGAGGAATTCATGAAATCAATCAAAGGGCCAGCCCTGTTTCTGGCGCAATTTGCAGGTGACGAAGCGCCATTCAACTCTTGGAGCGATATCACCAAATGGGCGGCCGATTGCGGCTATGCCGGCGTTCAGGTGCCCAGTTGGGATGCCCGATTGATTGATTTGGACGCTGCTGCGTCCTCACGCGACTATTGCGACGAGTTCAAAGGCGTTGCCAGTGCCAATGGCGTAGAAGTCACCGAGCTCTCCACCCACTTACAGGGCCAACTGGTGGCCGTTCATCCGGCATACGATGAGTCGTTTGATGGGTTTGCAGCACCCGAGGTGCGCGGTAACCCAGCCAAACGACAGGCGTGGGCGGTAGAGCAGGTGATTAAAGCCATAAAAGCGTCGCGTAACATGGATATTGGCGCCATGGCATCCTTCTCCGGTGCTTTGGCGTGGCCATACGTATACCCCTGGCCACAACGCCCGGCTGGTTTGGTTGAATCGGCCTTTGATGAACTGGCCAAGCGCTGGAAGCCCATTCTGGATGTGGCTGAAGAGAACGGCGTGGATGTCTGCTACGAAATTCACCCGGGCGAAGACTTGCACGACGGCGTAACCTTTGAAATGTTCCTTGAACGTGTGAACAACCACTCCCGTTGCAACATGCTGTACGACCCATCGCACTATGTGCTGCAAGCGCTCGACTACCTGGCCAATATCGATATCTATCATGAGCGCATAAAAATGTTTCATGTTAAAGATGCCGAATTCAACGCCACAGGCAGACAAGGCGTGTATTCGGGTTATCAAAGCTGGGTCGATCGGGCCGGTCGCTTTCGCAGCGTTGGCGATGGGCAGGTTGATTTCAAAAGTATCTTTTCAAAACTCTCCGGCTACGATTTTGATGGCTGGGCTGTTGTGGAGTGGGAGTGCTGCTTAAAGCATCCTGAAGATGGTGCCAGAGAAGGAGCGGCATTCGTGCGTGATCAGATTATCCGGGTGACCGATAAAGCGTTTGACGACTTCGCGGATGGTGGTGCGGATGAAGCGGCTAATCGACGGATGCTGGGTATAACTTAAATATAGAGATATATCAGCCAACGTGTATACGGTACAGGCTGTACCGTATACATAGTAAGACTATGCTATTGCCAGTTATTCGATATGGGCTAAGCATAAGATTAAGCTTTAGGGTCAACCGCGCAGATAACGTAGTATTTACGAACGTATTTCTCTACGTGCCAAATTGGCTGTAGTCCGTTATCCATAACGAAAGAATCCCCGGCGCGAACAACTCGACTTTCTCCATCCGGTGTTTCTATACGAGCTTCACCTTCCAGGATATGGCAGTACTCAATTTGGTTGGTCATGGGGCCCCGAAACACACCGGCAGTGCTGTCCCACATGCCAGATTTAAATCGATCATCATTACCGACAAAATGGCTCCACACGGATTGTTCCGGTGATCCGTCGATAATATCTTCATCGAATTCCTTTTTTACTGGTTCGATTGTCTGATCTGAAAATTTAATGAATTTCATTTTCTCTACCTGCGGCACTGGATATTGAGTGGACGAGTGAGGAGTCTAACCGATCCCGTGTTCACGCAGGAGGGTGCCTTATACGGGCCGCTTGAGCCCGTTGCTTTGCGGAGCTCCGCAACCAATAGCCTCCGTCTGGAGGCCCATGCTAGCCAAACATCTTGCATACAACATGTATATCGAGTAAGGTCGGTACTCATATAATGCGGGGTGCATAAATGAAGCAGAATCGAAAAACAGCCGCTGTGTCTGATCTAAAACGCCGGGTACTCACTTTAGACTTAGCGCCAGGGCAAGTTCTCGATGAGGTCGAATTAAGCCGCGAATATCAGCTTTCGCGAACCCCATTGCGAGAGGTTTTGCAACGATTAGCGGGTGAGGGTTATCTGGCTTTAGCAGCCCATAAAGGTGCAATGGTGTCTTCGATGGATCTTGCGACTATGCGTAATTTTTTTCAAAGTGCACCATTAATTTACGCAGCGATTGCGCGGCTTGCCACCGAACAGGCGACCGCGAATCAAATTACTCAATTAAAGAAAATTCAACAGCGCTTTGTTAAGTCGATGGAAAAAAACGCGATTGAGCAGATGTCGATGCATAACCATCAATTCCATGAGCAAATGGGACTGATGGCAGATTCTCCTTACCTATCCCCCAGTCTTGAACGTTTACTGATTGATCACACACGTATGAGTCACCGCTTCTATCGAACTCGCACCACAGCATTACCAAACAACGGGAAGAAGTTACGAGGCAAGCGTACAAGCGAAGGCCTTTCGAATGAACGTGTTCTGGAAGCGAGTGCGCAACACGATGCGATGATAGAAGCGATAGAACAGCGCAAGCCTGCGGTAACGGTTGAGCTTACGATAGCGCATTGGGAACTCTCTCGTTCGCAGATAGATCGCTATGTAATGCCAGATGCGTTGCCCATGGTGGGTATGGACGCAATATAAGAGCACGATTGAAGATGAAATTTGAAGGCATATACACCCCGCTAGTTACTCCATACACAGATCGGTTCGAGTTAAACGAGGGCGGTTTCAAGCAACTGATCGACATGCTCATCAGCGCCGGCGTGGATGGTTTGATTGTGGCAGGAACAACCGGAGAGTACTACGTACAAACCCCGGTGGAACGCATCGCTTTAATGCAACTTGCCAGTAAGCATATAGATGGTCGCGTCCCCCTCATTGTAGGTACCGGTGCTATTCGTACTGAAGACAGTGTATTTTTTGCCAAGGCTGCAAAAGACGTTGGAGCAGATGCGTTGTTGGTGGCAACGCCACCCTACGCGTACCCAACCTCTCGTGAAATCGCGCTTCATGCATTGGCAATTGACCGAGCGGTCGATATGCCAATCATGTTGTACAACTATCCGGGTCGAATGAGCGTGAACATGGATGAGGAGACGCTCGACCGACTTGGTAAGAGCCCTAACTTTTGTGCAATAAAGGAAAGCTCGGGCAGTCCTGATCGGTTGCATCTTTTAGCGCGTGATTATCCGCATATTCAGTTGTCGTGCGGTATGGATGATCAGGCATTGGAGTTTTTTGCTTGGGGAGCACGTTCCTGGGTTTGTGCAGGTTCTAATTTTGCCCTTGAATCACATATAGCGCTCTACAAAGCCTGCGTTATCGACGGTGACTTTAATCGAGGTCGACGAATCATGTCTGCTATGTTGCCACTTATGCGTGTTCTGGAGCAGGGTGGAAAGTTTGTCCAGTGTATTAAGCACGGCGTAACATTGCGTGGAATCTATACCGGCCCGCCACGAAAACCGTTGCAGCCGTTGAATCGGGATGATAAGCGGCAGTTGGCTGAAGTCATCAGCACAATGAACAAAACCGTCCAACATATCGAGCAGGAGAGTGTGGCATGAGTGAGCTATTGACACACGAAGAATACGTGGCAATTGCCGAGTCGTTGCAGTTTCCTAAAACCGCTTTTATCGACGGTAGATTCATAGCAGGAGGAGGCCAGAGCGTAACGGTGATTAATCCTGCCACTGGAAACGCGCTGTACGAAATGACGACTTGTGATGCTAATGATGTTGACTTGGCAACGGTGAAAGCGCGTGAAGCGTTTGATCAAGGGCATTGGTCGAAGTTACATCCGAAGGTACGCAAGGATGTATTAATTCGATTGGGAAAACTGATTTATAGAAACCGTCATGAACTTGCGGTTATGGAGTCGTTGGATAGCGGCAAGCCGATTCGGGATTGTGAGTTGGTTGATATTCCTGAATCCATACACACGCTGCAATGGCACGCAGAGTTGGCCGACAAACTTTACGATCAGGCGGCACCGAGTGGGGAAGATGCAATGGCCATGATCGTGCGCGAACCGGTCGGAGTCGTGGCGGCGATTCTGCCCTGGAATTTTCCACTGCTAATGCTGGCGTGGAAAATTGCCCCTGCATTGGCCTGCGGTAATTCGGTTATCGTAAAACCTGCCGAACAAACAAGCTTAACAGCGCTTCGTGTCGCGGAGCTTGCGTTTGAGGCGGGTGTCCCCAGAGGCGTGTTGCAAGTGCTGCCGGGTGACGGGCCATCTGTTGGTGAACCAATAGGACGACACGTCGACATCGATATGGTGAGCTTTACAGGTTCAACCGACACAGGAAAGCGATTTCTTCGCTATGCTGCGGATAGTAACCTTAAAAAAGTGGTGCTCGAATGTGGCGGTAAAAATCCTGCAGTCGTATTGCAAGACGCTGAACATCTCGACTTGGTTGCAGAACATGTTGTAAACGGTGCTTTCTGGAATATGGGTGAGAACTGCTCAGCGAATTCTCGCCTGATCGTGCACAGAGATGTTAAAGCTGAGCTGCTTGAGCACATTGTTGCAAGGTGTCGTGAGTGGCGCATGGGTGATCCATTGAATCCCTCTGTGCAGGTTGGTGCGCTAATCGATCAAGAGCACGTTCGAAAGGTGGCCTCTTATCTGTCGCCTGACAAACCGATCAAGACATTAATCGGCGGAGTAATGGAAGGCAATTTTCTTTCACCAACGATATTCGACAACGTACCAGCAAATCATCCGTTGGCTATTGAAGAGATCTTTGGTCCTGTATTGTCTGTTATCACGGTCGAATCGCCGGATGAGGCTATTAAGGTTGCCAACGACACCGAGTTCGGGCTTTCAGCCAGCATTTACAGCGCCAATGGAAAACAAGCGTTGCGAGCAGCGCGATCGTTGAAAGCTGGAACAGTCACTATCAACTGTTACGGCGAAGGAGACAGCTCAACGCCCTTCGGTGGCTACAAGCAATCAGGTTTTGGAGGACGAGACAACGGTGTTCATGCGCATGATCAGTACACCGAGATAAAAACCATCTGGATAGATCTAAGCGATGTATCCCAAAGCGATGTTGTGGCATGAGCAAATCAACGCCCACTGAACTGCCGAAAGGGCGAACGCGGCGTGGTGGTCGTGCGGCGTTGCGTAAGCAACGGGCAAAGCGCAGTAATGTCATGTTGCCATCGTTAAAACGCAATTTGCCATTGGTTGAACCCATGTCGCCGGAGCAGATTGCAAGGATTGATGATGCTTCAATGGCGATACTTGAGGAAGTCGGGGTCGTATTTCGAGATGATCAAGCTATCGAAGACTGGAAATCTGTTGGAGCAGAGGTTCGTGACGGCGATCGAGTGCATCTTGACCGGGAGCTGGTTCGCGAGCTTATAAAAAGTATTCCAGCAACCTTCACCTACCATGCGCGAAATCCTGACAACAACTTGCCATTCGGAAAAGAGCACAGCATATTTGTTCCAATGACCGGAGCACCTTACCTGCGAGATCTTGAAGACAAGCGTAGGTCGCCGACAATGGCGGATTTAGCAGACTTTCATAAATTGTCCCACATGATACCTGCGCTGCATTCCAGCGCGCACCACATCGTAGAGCCGATGGACCACCCGGTGTCACACAGACATTTACGAATCACGCACTCTTCAATAAAACACTCCGATAAGGTGTTTATGGGAATGACCACCTCGGGTAAGAACGCCGAGGATGTATTGGATATGTGCGTCATCTTGTTCGGCGAAGAGTATTTAGAAACGCATCCGGTGGTGACCGGGAACTGTAACGGTAATTCACCGTTGGTCTGGGACGAGACAATGCTGTCGGCAATGCGTGCCTTTAACCGTCGCAATCAACCGGTATTATGTTCACCGTTTGTTTTAGGTGGGGCTAACACGCCCGCATCCACCGCACCGTCAGTGGCTCAACTCAACGCAGAAGCACTGGCAGGACTTGCCTATACCCAAGTGGTACGCAAAGGTTGTCCGGCTATCTATGGTCATTACCTGGCCACTGTATCGATGGCGTCAGGTTCGCCAATGGCGGGGACGCCAGAGATCAGTTTAATGAATTATATGATCGGACAAATGGCGCGTCATTATGATGTGCCGTGGCGCACATCCAATACACTTGGCGGTGCGAAGACACTCGATGCACAGGCAGGTTATGAGAGTGCGACCACGTTGATGGCGGTATTACATTCAGGTGCTAATTACATATGGCACTCAGCTGGCTGGAATGAAGCTGGCATGCACTGTTCGATGGCTAAATTTGTGGTTGATGCGCAACAATGTGCCATGGGTTATCGAATGGCAGAAGGCATTCGCTGGGATGATTTTGACGAGGCCTTGTCTGCCATTAGGGATATTGGTCCTGGTGGCCACTATTTGGGTCATGCGCACACGTTAGAAAAATTTGCTGATGCGTTTGTGATGCCAAAGCTATTTGATAACAACTCCTACGAGCAATGGGTAGCTGAAGGCAGCCAGGATATTACTCAAAGAGCATTGAAAGAAGCGCAAGATTTGCTCAATGCGTATGAGGAACCCAAGCTGGATATTGCGATTGAAGAAGCACTACAAGATTATATTGCGCGTCGAGAACGCGAAATACCCGCAAGCGATGCGTTAAACCAGGACTTCTGAACTTTGTGAAAGTAACGCGATTGCCTGTAGACCCCGGGCCGGCCGCTTGGAGCGAGATATTAAATCCCGTACCCGTGCGCGCTCCACTTGCCGAAGATTGTACCGCTGACTGGATTATTATCGGTGCAGGCTTTGCGGGTTTATCCGCAGCTCAGCGATTATCGGAATTGTGCCCAAACGCAAACATTGTGGTGCTTGAAGCATCTCGAGTTGCTTATGGTCCGGCGGGTCGCAATAGTGGGTTTATGATCGACTTGCCGCATGACCTGTCTTCAAAAAACTACAGTGGCGATACAGACAAAGATCGATTAGAGATACGCTTGAACCGTGCCGGGATTGCTTACGCAAAATCGCTCTGCGCACGCTTCGGGGCTAGCGATGAAGCTTTTACCCTGAGTGGTAAGATCAATGGTGCGATCACGAGTCGAGGCGTTCATCATAATGATGCGTATGCTCGTTGCCTCGATGCCTTGCATGAGCCTTATGAACGATTGGGTGCAGGGCGAATGCGCGAGTTAACCGGTACCGAGTCATATATAGACGGCCTATTCACACCGGGTACTGCGATGATTCAGCCAGCAGCATACCTGCGCTCGCTGGCAGATGGAATTGAGTCGAACGCAGTGCGTCTGTATGAATTATCGCCAGTTGTCGAATTGAATCGAGTGGGTTCATCGTGGCAGGCTCGCACCAGCAAGGGGACTGTGACAGCGGCCAAAGTAATCTTATGCGTTAATGGTCACTTGCAAAGTTTTGGCTTTCAGCAAAGAAAGCTGATGCATGTGTTCACCTACGCGTCTATGACACGGCGCATGAATGCGCAAGAAATTATGACTTTGGCAGGCAAGCGCAACTGGGGGATAACGCCTGCTGACCCTTTAGGTACGACGGTTCGAAGAATATCGGGCGATGGTGGTGATCGAATAATCATTCGCAACCGCGCAACGTTTGATTCCTCGATGGTGGTCGATGATACTCGATTAAAAGCGGTGGCTAAACAGCACGCGAAATCGTTTAAGAATCGATTCCCCATGTTACCGAAACTCGATATGGAATATTGTTGGGGAGGGCGTTTATGCCTGTCCCGAAACAACGTTCCGGTATTCGGAGAGATTGATAACGGCGTATACAGTGCGTGTTGCCAAAATGGATTGGGAACGGTAAAAGGGACCATTGCCGGCAAACTCGCCGCAGAGCTCGCCTGCGGTGTCCCCTCTGAACTACTCGATCATATGAACAGTGTGGCTGAAACCAAGGCGTTGCCGCCCGAGCCCTTGGCGACTCTTGGCGCTACGGCTATGCTGCGCTGGGGTGAATTCAAAGCAGGCCAGGAGCTTTAATGGAAATAACGTATCGGGTCAATTTACTATTGAAAACAGGGTATCGATACCCGCATGCTCACAATGAAAGGTAACGTTACTCGTTACCTTCATCTATGTAATTTATCCAGACAAATATTGTATTCGAACTGCCCGCAAAATCATGAAATCGCGACCCGCCTACAAATTGAAACATACCTTCCGCGCCAGGGGTAAATGTATTGAAGCTAGCTGGCCGGTCATTGTGGCGGCTGAACTCCATTACCATTAATGGTAAACCGGTGTCAGGATCAATAATTAGCGCAAGGCCATCCTGTACGATTCGTTGTTCAAAATTTCGGGTAGAGGGGTTAACGATATTAACGCTATACCGATGACGGTGAAAATCATTTGAGTCTGATACATAGGCAGACGCGTACAGACCATCGAAAGGCTCATAAGTATCTCGAACCGGCCCTTCTATTTGGCCGATCACAAACTTGCCTGGGTCAGTAGCATTGAAGTCAGTTGCAAACACTTCCGGCTCACTGAAAAACTCTACCGCATAAGCCGACAAGCCCGGTGGTATACAGTCTTGTTCATAGTGATTTTTTGCCGCGTCTCTGGCCATGTATCCATACAAAAGCGAGTCACTGGTGGTGCTTACTTCACCGTCAGTGGCTTCGAACTGTGCATCGCGAATTCTGATATCGCAAACCATGTTGCTACTAACATTGGTTAGCACAGTGATCATGTAATATTTAGGGTCGCGATCGTTATTGATCTTAACCGGCCCGTTTAATTCAGTTGTTGGCAGCACGCGTAGTACGTATGTTTTTTCTACTTCCAGCTCGGGCACTTTGCTATTAACTTCAAACGGTAGTTCACGCAAAAGTTCTGATGTAGACGCCAGATTTTCACCGATAACAGGGCCTGTTAATAATTGGCGATTGGTGCCTTCCGGATAGAGCCTTGCCATTAGTGGCTCAAGTGAACTCAATGGTGCTGTAGTTGTGTTTGAGTTGGACGTATCCGAAGTGGAAGTACCTGAGGTGGAAGTACCTGAGGTGTCTTGTTCGTCTTGGGGGGTAGCGTCGCTACTACCACCACCGCCGCCACACGCTGTTAGGGTCAAAACGATTAATGAGAGCACACACGTATTCAGGTACTGTTGTAATTTGCGTTTCATTTGGTCGCTCCATTGCCCTGCGTTAAAATTGTTCGCCACTCTAGCCTAGATTCGCGGACTTCGAAAAGATCTATTTGCTTTCCTATACCAAAGACTAGCTATTGGGTCTGTATTGTGCGAGTGGGTGCAAACTTTTCAAAAGTGGCAGTGGGTTGTGTGCGTGTGCGTGGCTTAAGTATCAAACCAGCACTGGTTTCCAATTCGGTATTAGTAGTTACGGAAATCCAGGCTGCGGAAAACCAAGCTGCTTTAATTGTAAAAGCAAGACCACCTGGAATGAGGTGGTCTTTTCATATTCTCCCTCAGACGCTTCATTGTGAGCGCTTGAGGGATTACAAGAATATAGTCACGATGGTTGGCCAGATTAACAACACCGACAACGCCAACAACTGCAGCCCGATAAACGGCAAAAACCCTTTAAAGATATCGGTTAATGAAATATGCGGTGGTGCTACTGACTTCAGATAAAACGCAGCCCCGCCAAAGGGTGGCGACAAGAAACTCACTTGCATATTCATACAAAACAACACCCCGAACCATATTGATACCTGGCTAGGTTCAAGTTGTCCGATGAGACCGATTTCTTCAATTGGCATAGCCCTGACGATAGGCAGAAATACTGGAATGATGAGTAGCACGATACCTACCCAGTCCATAAATGCGCCCATGAACAACAGTATGACCATCATGGTAAGCAGAACCAGAAACGTTGGCATATCGGCACCAACGATAAGTTGTGCGATATAAGAAGGTCCGCCAGCGAGTGTGTAGGCACCAGAAAGCGCTGCAGCACCAACGGTTACCCAGATAATGGTGCCCGTTGATCGAAGCGTTCGCATCAGGCTCTCCCAAACAAGCCCTACAGATGCTTCACCTCTTAATAACGCAATGACAAATACGGCCAACGCGCCCATGCCAGCAGCTTCGGTTATGCCGGTAACACCACCATAAATTGAGCCAAGCACAATCCCAATAATGATTAGCGGTGGCAGTAAGCCTTTGCCGTGCGTCCAAGCGCGTTGGGTTCTTTCTTTACCGAACAGTCCGAACAGGATAGCGAGCCCACCCAGAACCGCGCCGCCGATATAGGGCAGGTGGTACTTCATGCCGAGCCACAGTGGTCCGTCGTCTTCGGAGACGGTGGCGTTGACACCGGTTAAGGAGTAAACAACCACTCGTAATAACAACACTGCAGCAATACCGGTAAGGCTTATGACGATAAATGCCATAAACATTTTGGTTTTTTCATTGCCCTCCGGGTCGTTGGCAGCAGGCTCCGGCAAAGGCGCAAGCGAGGGATTCACCCGCGTGCGAATAATGATGTAGATAATAATAAAGCTTGCCAACATAAAGCCTGGGATAAAGGCGCCGGTGAACAAGGCTTTGATGGATGTTTCCGTGATAAGTCCGTAAATGATTAAAACAATGGACGGTGGAATCATGGTGCCCAGAGAACCGGACGCGCAAATAGTACCAATCGCCAGATTCTGATCGTACCCCAGGCGCAGCATTTGCGGCAGTGCGATAAGCCCAAGCAATACAATTTCACCGCCAATAATGCCGGACATGGCTGCGAGTAATACGGCCATAAGAGAGGTTACGATAGCGATACCACCACGCACGCGACTCAGCCAGAAATCGAGCGAATCGTACATGGCCTTTGCAACACCGGAGCGTTCTAACAGTGCCGCCATAAATATAAACAACGGCACCGATATCAACACGTATTCGGTCATTAGATCGAATATTTTTTGCGTGAGTATATAGAGCGCGCCGGTGCCGGGATTACTGGTGAGCATGCCTTCACCAAAACTCATTGGGTTGAGTATGAGTGTGGGTTCAAACTTCATTACCAGTACAACCAGCGCCAGAACGGCAGATGCCAATCCTAGCGGCATACCAATAGCCAGTGAGAACAGTAAACCGGAAACCAGTACGATTGATATCGTACTAACCTCTTTTAGAACATCAGGATCCATCAGTTTCCACCTACGCTTCGTTTAATGGCTTCGAGCTCATCTTCGTCAAACTCATCGATAACCGTATGCTGGCTTGGTTCCAGGTTCCAATCTGAAATGAGATTAATTAAAGACTGGATAGCAATCAGCGCGACAATAATCAAGATCATGGGTTGGATAGTTGCCGGAATGGGAGGGTCGAATGCGGTCCCGAACATTTCCCATTTATAGAACTTCGTAACAAAAACTTGTTTGAAACTACCAAAAATCACAAAGAAAGCAAATACCCAAATCAGGAATACCGAAATGATGTCAAACACATGCTGCAACCATCGGGGCACCGCTTCATATAGCAGGAATATACGGATATGACAGCGCTGCTGCATGGCGTAAAAACCGGACAGCAAGAACACGAAACCGGCAATCCATAAGGTCAGCTCATTCGCCCATAGAGTGGGGGCCTCGAATACGTAACGCAAGAACACCTCGTACAACATGATGCCTGTCATGGATATGATGAGGATCATGGTGATGCGGCCGACAAACAAGGCGATACGATCGATAGATCTGAAGTGTTCGAACTCCATTGGCGCGCACTTAATGGTGCGGCAACCAAAGAAGAAAATAATCGGGAGTAACACAAGCGCCGCCCAATCGATTGGGTCGGCATAACCACCAAACAAGCCCGCCATATTCGGGGTTACGTCTTTACGTTCGTGCAGACTGCTCATTTGATCGAGCAGGCTTTGGCTCGCTGGTGGAATAAAATCGAGAATGTATGCAGGTATATGCCAAATAGCCCAGCCGGCACAAATGACAAAAGCGAATGGCAAGAACCATTCTATAAACGTACCCGACTCGTCTTTCATCGTTATGCTGCTCCTGTACCGACGAACAATCTGCTGGTTGCTAACAACTAACCGGTGCCAGCTTGAAATAGCTACCAGCCTAAAATAGTTAAAATTTGCGAGAGGACAAACTCAACGTTTGGGCTTTACGTGTATTTCTTATGATGCAAAAGCAAACGGCAGGGAGAAAACTTCGCCCTGCCGTTTAAGGTCAACCTGAGGGTGGCCTTTACTTCATAGCGCCCAAGTCTTTCAAGAAAGCGATGTGGCTTTCAAGTAGTGCTTTTGCTTCTGGAGTGGTTGCGAACTCAACCCAACCAGCTTGTACCGCATCACGATATTTACCAAGCTCTTCAGGAGTCCACTCATACAGATTCACGCCTTTTGCACGCAGATCTTTTGCGGTTTGCGCGTTTTTAACCTCGTTAGCTGTAGCATTTTTAAGTGCCAATGCTTGCATGCCCACTTTCAGGATTGCCTTGTGGCTATCTGGCATTTTGTCCCAGATGTCTTTTCTGCATGCCAGGTGATCAGCAGGCATAGAGTGGAAGCCGGGATAGTTAGTGTGCTCAGCAATGTCGTACAAGCCAAGGCCAACGTTGTTAGTCAGGTTTGCAGCATCTGCACCGTCGATGATGCCTGATTCAAGTGCTGTAAAGATTTCGTTGAAATCCATAACAATTGGAGATGCGCCCATGTTCTTGAAAACCATGGTAGCCATGCCTGGAGGCGAACGGAACTTCCAGTTTTTGAAATCTTCTACGTTACGAATTGGCTTAGTCGAAGACAGTGACTCAGGACCAGGAATCCACCAGCCAACGAATTCCATATTGTGCTCGTTGTAAAGCGCATTCAATTGGCTGTAACCGTCGCCGTGTAATAGCCAGGCCATTTGTTGGTACGGGTTAGTGTAGCCACCCATTAAATCACCAGTGAACTGGAACGCTGGGTTTTTACCAGTCTGGTAAGCACCACCAGTCATGTCACAGTCAAGGATACCGGTTGCTGCGGCATCAAATGTCTCAGCTGACTTTACAACCGCAGATGAATAGAACATTTCTACTTTGATTTCACCGTTTGACATCGTGGTGATGTCTTCGATGAATTCAGCTGCAAGCTGGCCAGAAAGGGTTTCTGGAGAGAAGTGGGTTTGAATACGCAACTTGGTGTCTTCTGCGTGGGCAGTACCCGCAGCAAACACAAGTGCTAGCGCAGCCGCAACACCGGTCATTGGTTTATTGGATTTGAACATGTATTTCCTCACTTAATTGTGGTTTGCAACGCTTGTTCAGCCGCTCAGGAACGAGTCCGATAACGTTCGGATCATGTTCGACTAAAAATCCGGCCAAAAAAAGCGTTGAATTATTGACGAATTTATTTTGCTATAGGCGACTATTGAGTAAATGATTAATGCGCTTTGTTGCAAATTCGTTCTGTTGGCCAGATGCAGCCATACCCAATTCGAATGTATGTCTACCCGCAGGCAACTCGCACATCGAATATCCACATCGGTAGATGCGGTTAAATCATCTACATGAATGATGTATCAACAGTGACAGAACGTCAATGACTGAAGTCGACTGTTGAGTATGATTTGGTGGAAATTCCACCAAATTATTGATTTAGGCGCGAAAACAGAACAAAAAATTGAAGTGCGCGAGCTAACGAATGGACGCGTATATAACAATTTGATTACGGGACGTGTCTTGTTGACACGTGCTGCAATTTGCGTGCATCAATCTAATGCGGTGAAGAGGGTTAGTAATCTCTTGTTTTGATATCTATTTGTGCATTGGTTTCACGAAAAGACGGATGCCAGCAACTGACGCCACCACCGCTTTCTCGCCAGCAGATAACGTGGTTGTTTCCCCTTCGGCCAGTTCAGCTTGCCAGTCGCTGCCAGACCAGGACACCGTACCTGGGGCAGCTGGACCGATGGCTGACTTGACTACCACCAGTTTACCTATCGCGTTATTGCCGGACATTGCAGAAGGTTGCGTTTGCCAACGGCGAATCGGTGCATAGAGTAGTGCAGTGAAAGCGACAGAGGCCACCAGAAAGACACCGGTTGTCGCAGTGTAAGTTACATCCCCGGAGAGCCACGCGTAGCCTGCAGCCACCAGTGCACCTAAACCGAGAAAGAACAACCAGAAGGTTGAAAATTGAAATATCGCCAATTCGATAGCAAGCAGAGCGACACCGCTAACCAGAAACAACCAGAAAGGACTCAAAGTCATGTTTAGCTTCCCGTATTTGTTGGAGGGACATTTCGAGCTGGTGGGTTATTTGCACCTACCGTATTTTTCAACCCGTCGAATGCGGTGTAGGCTTTGGCAACCATGCTGGCAACGTCGCTGCCGTCTCCTGGGAGCAAGGCAATAGTACCTTCTCGCGCCAACTTATCGAATGCAGCGACATATTGCTCTGCTAATTGTTGTGCAACTGCGGCCGAGCCACCTTCTGCGTTAATGGCCTCTGAAATGGTTCGAATAGCCTCTGCTCGGGCAGTGGCTTCTATTGTCAATGATTCAGCGGTGCCCTGAGCGCGAAGTATTTGTGCTTCGCGATCACCTTCTGCCTGATTGATCTGAGATTGTCGATAACCTTCTGAGGTAGTCACTTCCACACGCCGTTGTCGTTCTGCGCCCATCTGCTTTTCCATCTCTTCGAGAATCGTTGCAGGCGGGGTTATATCTTTGACTTCATATCGAAGCACTTTTGTACCCCATGCTTCAGATGCTTCATCGATGGCTTGAGTTACCTTGGCGTTAATGTTTTCACGCGACTCAAAGGTATCGTCGAGAGAGAGCTTACCGATTTCTGCACGCATACTGGTTTGCGCCAACTGTATAATCGCAAATTGCAGATTTTCCACACCGTACGAGGCTGCTTTTGCATCCATAATTTTTAAATACAAAACGCCATCTATACCCAGTACAACGTTGTCGCGTGTTATCGCGTGTTGTGAGGCGACATCTATTGCGTATTCTTTCAGTGAGTGTTTGTAAGCTACTCGTTCAATTACCGGGATAGTGATGTGGAATCCGGCGAGTAGGGTGCGATCGTATTTACCTAAACGTTCAACAACATAGGCTTCGTTCTGTGGAACGATGCGAACAAATGCTCGCAAGAACAGGATGAGTAAAATGACACCGCCTACCAGCGCTGCAAAGCCCATTGTTTCAAACATATTAAATTCTCCGAAAAAATGCTTAATTTGATCTACAAGTGGTTGAACGGTCTGTGAGATAGTTGAATCTGTTGTTGGAAAAGAAGTGCCTTCTCTGGACATTTCAATGGATTCGAACGTATTGCCGTCCAAATTTTTCCAAACATCTACCAGGAATTCTGCGAAGAACTGATACAGGATGAAGACCAGAAACAGATAAAACAAAATCGGTTTACGACGACGTTTACGGGTGCTTTGTTCAGCTTGTTCGAGGATATCGTCTGATGACAGGCTAGTGCCGGTTTGATTGCGCTTATTTCGATTCGCTACCGCGCGATCCCGTGCCGTTAACTTGCCCAGTATATCTTTAAGGGCTTCGTCAAGATCGGGCGGTCCTCCTTTTTGAGCCATCGTCGTAGGCTTCCTTTATGCAGGCGTAAACACTTGATAAGAGTATATAGAGGATATGGTGTTGAATGTGTACTTATTCAAGCGCTTACGACTAAATTTAAGTATTAAGTCGGCATTAAATCTGGCTAAGTACCACGACTGGGTAGGCTAAACCTGAGTTGCATTGCGATGGTCGTAGAAATGATGTTGGCGTACTGCGCAAATGCAAATAATGACAATTGTAAAACGCGCATAAACTTACTTGCAAGTAACGAAACCAATACCATGTTCATCAGTCAGTTACGACAGGTTTAACAGGAACTTTTTACCCATGATGAACAGTACGATTCAATTTGCAAAAAACCAAACCAAACATGTGTTGCTCGGCAGTGCGCTGCTGGGCATGAGCACGATTGCAGCACACGCTAACGGTTTACCCGATTTTGCCAGCTTAGTTGAAAACGAAGGAAAAGCGGTGGTCAATATTGCTGTGACGTCAGCGGTCCAGCCTGCATCGATGACCCAGCAACCAGACCTTCAACAAATACCCGAACAATACCGTCGCTTTTTTGAGCGAGCACCTGAACAACAACGCCGACCTAATCGACAATCGGGTGTTGGCTCAGGCTTTATTGTCTCCGATGACGGATACATACTCACCAATGCTCACGTGGTCGATAACGCTGCTAAAATCACCGTGCGCCTGCGTGATCGAATGGAATTGCAAGCAACGTTAATTGGTCTTGATGAATTAACCGACGTTGCGCTGTTAAAAGTGGACGCAAGCGATCTGCCCGTTGTGCGCATTGCCGATGAAGAAAGTGTCGCGGTGGGTGAATGGGTACTGGCTATCGGCTCACCGTTTGGTTTTGATCAAACTGCAACTCAAGGAATTGTTTCTGCCGTATCGCGTAATCTTCCATCGGCCAACTATGTTCCGTTTATTCAAACCGATGTGGCTGTGAATCCGGGGAACTCGGGCGGGCCTTTGTTTAACACCGATGGCGAAGTCATTGGCATTAACTCGCAAATTTATTCGAGCACCGGTGGCTATCAAGGTTTATCGTTTGCCATACCGATTGATATCGCCATGGATGTAGCCGATCAGTTGAAGCAAAACGGTCGCACAAATCGCGGTTGGTTGGGTGTTGGAATTCAAGACGTAACGCCTGATCTTGCTGAGTCTTTTGGACTCGATCGTGTTACTGGCGCGTTAATATCCAGTGTGGGCGAGAACAGCCCTGCAGAGCAAGGCGGTATTCTGGAAGGCGATATCGTGTTGGCGTTTAATGGTAAAACGGTTAATCGCTCTGGTGAATTACCTTCATTGGTTGGCGCAACGCGCAGTGGTGAACAAGCAAACTTAACCGTGTTTCGCAACGGCGCATCTAAAGAACTCAGCGTTGTTGTGGGCAAAAGAGGTCAGGAAGTTGCGGCGGCTGCCCCGATAGATTCTGTATTGGGTATGGAGCTAGCATCGATACCTGGCAACGCGGATCAAACAGATCTGTCAGATATGGCGGAGGGTGTGAAAGTGGTGGCGGTTGAGCCAGACGGTCAGGCTGCAGCATCAGGTGTTATGGTTAATGACATCATTGTGCAACTGAACGGGCAAGCCACGAACACGCCAGAAGATGTGGTTAATGCGGTTAAAAACCTTGTTCCCGGTAAACCGGTTCCCATTCTGGTTCAAAGGGGTGACAACGCATTATTCTTAACGCTTGCGTTGCCTGTCACAGTAGAATAAGTCAAACCTTCATTTTCCGTAGAAAAAAGCGCCAGGCATTGTCTGGCGCTTTTCGTTTGTAGAGTTGATTAATGTAGAGTCGATCAATGTAAAGTTGATCAATGTAAAGTTGATGGTCTAGTTGCCAACAAGATTGCTCGCTGTTCTCGCCAATAATTCGTGCATGTGAATCAAAGCCTCGGTATCCTAGAGTATTCGCTGTTAAAGCAGGTGTTGCGATGTCAGACAAGGATACTTTAAATGCAATTGTTAACCGACTGATAAGCGCATCCGACCCGGAAGAAGTGCAAAGCGCATACAAGGCCTGGTCAGACACCCACGATGCCGACCTGGAGAGCTTTGGTTATGTTGCACCGCCAGTTGCAGGGTGCGTCAGCCTATTGTGTCGATCTTGAAAAATCCGCCTAATTCGATTTTAGCGAATTAGATGTTACTACTCATACTCAATATCGTTGCTCCGGTATTTCTGTTGCTGCTGGCTGGTTATTGTTCTGTTAAGTTCAATCTATTAAGCGCCACTACGGTGGATGGTGTTATGGGCTTTGCCATTCGTGTTGCCGTTCCGTGTCTTTTATTCCTGGCATCATCGAGTATTGACCTAAGCGCGGTGTTCGATTGGCGATTGATATTTGCATATTATGGTGTCGCAACGTTTATGTTCGCATCAGCTTATGTTATTACGCGGCGATATTATCAGCGGCGACCAGGCGAAGCTGTTGCGGTAAGTGTTGCTGGCTTATTCTCTAATCTGATTTTACTAGGCACCCCCATAGCCGATCGCGCGTTTGGTGCCGACGGCCAAGCGATTGTTATTGCTTTGTTGTCGGTCAATGTACCAATCTGCTACACCATCGGTATTTGTTGCATGGAGAGCTTGCGTGCCGATGGACGCAGCTGGCAAGAGACCAGCGTGGAGATTATTAGAACGTTATCAAAAAATAGCCTCATGATAGGTATATTGCTCGGCTTTGCCGTCAATTTGTCCGGGTTCACATTGCCAGCCTTATTGCTTGATGTATTAGTGATGTTGAAAAGCGCGGCGATACCGTGCGCCTTGTTTGCGCTGGGTGGGATACTAACGCGTTACTCGTTATCTGAAGAACTCAGCGAAGCCAGCGTGCATACGTTTTTCTCCCTGCTGCTGCAGCCGACGATAACCTATGCTGTATGTACGCTGCTTGGGTTGGAGGGGTTAAATAGAACCGTTGTGGTGTGTATGTCAGCCATGCCGGTTGGCTTGAATGCGCCTATTTTCGCCAGCCATTATTCACGTGGGGTTAGCACGGCTGCAAGTACCGTCCTACTATCCACTGTGGTGTCGTTGTTTAGCGTTAGCTTCTGGCTTTGGTTGTTGGTGGACAAAACCTAAGCCGATTCGCGCACTAATCGTCGTGTAACGCATCGAGCCACGCTGCAGCTGATGCATCACTTGGCATGCGCCAATCGCCTCTGGGTGACAAACTAAGTGAGCCCACTTTCGGCCCGTTGGGCACATCGTCGCGTTTGTATTGTTGGCTGAAGGCGCGCTTAATGTTGATGGTTAGCCATTTTTTCAGTTCCTCTTCGGTGTACTCTACCGACCAACCTTCGGCTTGCTTTGCTAAATACATAACTTTTTTAGGGCTAAATCCGTATCTTGCAATATTGAACATGAAAAAATCATGCAGCTCATACGGGCCAACAGTGTCTTCAGTGCTTTGAGCTTTATTCGTTTCTTCATTAACGGGTAGTAGTTCAGGCGAAATCTCTGTGTTCGCGATTGAAATAAGTGTGCGTTGGATGTCGCCTTCGAATTGGTTGTTCGCAACGTATTCCACCAGGAACTTAACTAACGTTTTCGGCACAGAGCAGTTCACGTTATACATGCTTTGATGGTCGGCGTTATAGGTGCACCAACCCAGCCACATTTCAGACATATCGCCCGTGCCCAGCACAAACCCCATATTCATAAGCAGTTGTGTTCTTTGTCTGGCCTGAACGTTTTCGAATACAAGGTCTTTGCGTTTTTCTTCCGGAATATTTAACACAAGCTTCATAAACTTATCGACATCAAGCTGCTTGTTCTCTGGTGCAAGTAAATCTATCTCGCCAAAAGGTTTATACCCTGATGCGCGCGCAAGGTCGTAAAACTCTTGCAGCGCTGCTGATCGAATATCAATCTCGCTCACTTCAACATCCAGATGCTGCATTAGATCGTGCGCGTTGTTTAATGTATGGGTGGTTGTTCCAAAGCCAGGCATGGTCACGCCGCGTATATTGCGTCGTGGGATTCCCATTAAATCGCACGTTTTGGTAGCGACCAGCAGGGCCAATGTGGAATCCAGCCCACCCGATATGCCGATAACCATGCTTGGGTTTTCGCCCAGGCAATCCAATCGTTTTGCCAAAGCTGATGTTTGTATGGCAAACACTTCAGAGCATCGTGCAGCAAGCGTGTCCGGGTTGCCCGGTACAAACGGCATGGCATCAACCGGACGAATTAACTGTGTGTTGCTGTGCGCAAGCGTAAACGGGATTTGTGTAAAGCGTCTATCGTGAAGGTATTTTTCACTGTCTATAAATGTGGTGGTGTTACGCCTTTCGGTTTGCAACATTTCTATATCCACGTCGGCGGTGACAGAGTAGGAATCTCGTTTGGTGGGCTGTGTATCTCCGACGCGGTTCGATTCTGCCAGTAAATGCCCACCCTGAGCGATCATGGCATGGCCGCCGTAAACCAAGTCTGCTGTGCTTTCGGTTGGTCCGCAGCTGGTATAGGCATACGCTGCAATGCAGCGACCAGACTGACCGGTGACCAGATTTCGTCGGTAGTCTGCTTTACCGATGGTTTCGGGAGATGCTGAGGGGTTACATACAATATTCGCACCGGCAATAGCTGCAAGGCTTGACGGAGGAATAGGCATCCATATGGCTTCGCAAATTTCTGCATAAACCACGATGTCTGGCTGACCATGCACGCCTTTATGCGTAAACAACAACTGGCTACCGAATGGCACATCCTGGTTACCTATGCGAACGTTATCGGGAGTATCTCGATCTCCAGAAGCAAAGTAACGCGCTTCGTAAAATTCATTGTAGTTGGGAACAAACTGCTTCGGTGTTGCACCGATAATTTCCCCGTTGTTAATCACCACTGTGCAGTTGTACAACGCTGAGCCACAACGAAGTGGCGCGCCAACAATAATGAGCTGGCGTTTGTTGGGTGCGTCTGCGGCCAGTCGTTGCAATTGTGTTTCTGTGGCGTCGAGCAGTGCCTGTTGATGGAATAGTTGTCCACAGGAGTAGGAAGAGATAGAGAGCTCGGGAAACACCACGATATCAGAATCGGGCAACCCGGCCAGCATCGATAAAATTTCAGACGTGTTGGCGCTGGGGTCCGCCACACTTACCTTGGGTATCGCAGACGACACCCTGACAAAGCCAAACTGTGTATTCATCGAATTTGATCGTAACCAGTGGTTTAAGCATTATTTTAGCTGAGCTGCGTGGAATCCGTGCTTCAGCTACCGTTCAATTAATGCGAGTTTTCTGCCACATCGCGACAGATTGAAACAATATCGACGCATTTCGGTACGGAAAAGGGTAAAAGTGGGCACTTTGCGTTCGATTTTTAGATTAAGTCATCCCATCCCAGGCCTTGTGCCAGTGAGTCATTTGTCCGGCATGGGAAGACCGATACGCCAAATAGGTGCGATCAGATGGCGATGGCGAGCAGATTAGTGTTCTAGAATGCAGCCACACGACGCAACTATTCCACACACGACTTGGAGAACAAACCTAATGTCTAGCGAGCTATTCGATGAAGATCTATTCAAAAAAGGCTTAGAGCAACGAAAGGCGACGCTGGGTGCTGAGTATGTCGAAAATAATTTGGCGGCAGCCGATGACTTTACGCGTCCGTTTCAGGAAGCTATGACCGCTTGGTGCTGGGGATTTGGCTGGGGCGACGATGTTATCGATGCGAAAACCCGGTCAATGATGAATCTGGCCATGATCGGAGCTCTTGGCAGAATGCATGAATGGGAAGTTCACTGTCGTGGCGCGATAAGTAATGGCGTCACCGTGCAGGAGCTACGGGCTATAGTCCATGTGGTTGGAATCTATTGCGGTGTGCCAATGGCATTGGAGTGTTTCAGGGTGGCCAGAAAGGTATTGGAAGAACAGGGATTAATCTGAGCAGCCATCATTTGATTGGCCTCAAAAGCTCAACAAATGCGTGCGATATGTTTATGTTTATCGATATGTTTATGTTAATCAAATTGCCTGAGTTTATAGGTGGGTTAAGTCTGCGTATGAAACATGTTGGTAAAGGCGTCCATAACTGATGGGGGCGCTCGATAATCTGTTGGTTGTGGCAATTGAGCAGGCGGTTGCTGCGCCTTTGTGCACTGCGCGTTTGGCAGATGCGGGGGCGAGGGTTATTAAAGTTGAACGCGCTGAAGGGGATTTTGCGCGAAATTACGATGCTGCCGCTAACGGTGAAAGCTCCTATTTTACGTGGCTTAATCAAGGCAAAGAGTCGGTATGTTTGGATTTTAAAAACAGTGATGATGCCAAGGTGCTGTGGTCTTTACTTGAACGCGCGGATATCCTGATTCAAAACTTATCCCCCGGCGCGTTAGCGCGCGCAGGTTACACCGAGCAGGCGTTGCGAGAAAAAAATGCCGGGCTCATTATCTGCAACATTTCCGGCTATGGTGATTCAGGTGAGGTTGCAACGAAACGGGCTTATGATTTATTGGTTCAGGCAGAGAGCGGCATCATCTCTGTTTCGGGCGATACTACTGCACCGGGCAGAGTAGGGGTTTCTATTTGTGATATCGGCGCTGGCATTACGGCATACGCTGCATTGCTTGAGTCTGTTATAAAACGAGCAAACACAGGCGTTGGCGAGACACTGTCGGTATCACTGTTCGATGTGGCGGCTGAATGGATGAGCGTTCCGTATATTCACGCAGAATTTGGTGAAGGTGCACCGGAGCCTGCCGGGCTAAGGCATCCCTCTATTGCTCCATACGGTGCTTTTGAATGCGAGCAAGGCCGGTTGGTATTGATATCAATTCAAAACGAGCGAGAGTGGAATCGTTTGTGTACCGATGTATTGCAATCAAACGATATTTTGCAGAACGAAAAATTTGGCAGTAACAATAGTCGCGTTGAACATCGCACTGAACTAGAGAATGCCATCAACGCAATTACTCGAGCCATGAGCGCAGATGAATTTCAGCAACGTTTGCAGAAGGCCGCCATTGCGTATGGTGCGATTAATTCTGCCGCTGAACTGGCAACGCACAAGGCTATGCGGTTTCGCACGGTTGCCAATTCATCCGGAAACGCTATGCCGTTTCCTGCGCACCCTGTTAGGCGTATGGCGGATGTTGATGCAGTGTCAGCAAGAACGCCGACGCTCGGTGAGCACACGGCGAAAATCAAAGCTGAGTTCTCGCAGCTTCACAAGCAATAAGTTTAGGCGCGCGTGTTTTATGCGCCTGTGTCTACCTGATCTATGGTTTTAAATAGAAACTTACTTATGACTAACGCATTGATAAGCTCAAACCAAGTTAAAGAGTATCAAAAAGACGGCGCGGTTCTGTTAAAGGGCGTGCTTGCCGACTGGGTTGATACGTTAAGAGCGGGTATTGAGCGCAATATGCAGGAACCGGGTGTGTATGCCGCAGAAAATGTGATCGATGAAAACGCGGGTCGGTTTTTTGATGATTATTGTAATTGGACACGCATACCAGAGTTTGAACAGGTCATCAGAGAATCAGAGCTTGCGTCAGTTGCTGCTCAATTAATGCAATCAGACTCTGTGCAGCTATTTCACGAACATGTACTGGTTAAAGAGCCGGGAACCAGTAAACAGACGCCTTGGCATCAAGATGCACCCTATTATTTTGTGGATGGTTTTCAGAACGTCAGCTTCTGGTGCCCAGTCGATCCCGTTTCTGATGCAACCTTGCGTTGCGTATCCGGTTCCCATTTGTGGGACAAGCCTGTGCTGCCGGTAAAGTGGCTGGAAGAAGATGATTTCTATGCCGATAATAATGCGTACCAGCCTGTTCCCGACCCAGACAATGAAGGCATGGTTGTGAAAGAGTGGGCCATGCAACCCGGTGATGTTGTGGCGTTTCACTTTAACTGTTTACATGGTGCGCGTGGCAACCAAGCAACCAATCGGCGCAGGGCTTTCTCGTTGAGACTTGTCGGCGATGATGCACGCTATATAACCCGACCCGGAAAAACATCCCCACCATTCCCCGGGCATAACATGGTTGACGGCCAGCGCTTGCGCGAAGACTGGTTTCCATTGCTGCGTTCATGATGCCCACAACATTGGACAGCCAGACGTACCTTGAAGCAACACACGTTTGAATAAGATTGCTACAACACAAAGCGCGCTTTATATCGCTGTGCCTACCATTGTATTGGCTGTTTTTCTGTTCGATCTGCAGGCTGCCATTATAAAGTACATGGGAGATCAGTATTCAGTAGAGCAGATATCGCTGTTCAGAAATTGCTTTGGACTCATACCTCACGTACTGGTTTTATTGTTCTTTTCCAAAACCCCTGTTCGAGCGACTAACTGGAAATTAAAACGATGGAAGCTCGGTTTGGCTAGAGGGTTACTGCTTGTTTGTGCGCAAGTGTCGTTCTATCAATCGTTAGTGTATTTGCAACTTGCGACAGCAGCCACGTTAGCGTTCAGTGGGCCATTTTTTATTACGCTGCTGTCTATACCCTTGTTGGGACAAAAAGTAGGTATATGGCGTTGGTGCGCCGTTTTACTAGGGTTTGTTGGTGTGGTTATGGTGATGAGACCGGGCAGTGATGTTTTTACTATGGTGTCGGTGCTCCCGGTGTGTGCGGCGCTCTTTTATGCTGCGGCAAGCCTGACAGCACGATTGTTCGATGATTCGGAGTCCACAGCGCTTATCAATATCTATTCAACCATCGTCGCCGCGTTTGCAGCTTTACTGATAACGCTCATTACCGGTAACTGGACAAGGTTAAATTCTGCCTCCGATTGGCTTTGGTTTTTAGGTATGGGCCTGGTTGGAGGATGCGCAGTCATGTTGTTGATTACTGCCTTTAGAAAAGCCGAACCAAGCTTGTTATCGCCATTCGAATATTTAGGGATTCCATTTTCATTTATTCTGGGATGGGTGTTTTTCGACGAGGCGCCAGTGGATACTCTGTTTCCAGGCGTGTTGTTGATCGTTGGTGCCGGTTTGCTGGTGGTTTGGCGAGAGCGAGCCAATTCAAGATCCAGCGCCAGTTAGATACATACAAATGATGTTTACGCAATACTATTTAATCATCATTGTTAACCACATAAGAGTTTAAGTCAGTCTTGCTTCGCAGACACATAAGCAGTTTTTTGTATGAGTCTCTACAATAGAGGTTTGGTGGCCCAGCTATGGCCTTAGTCTAAAACCAGATGATAATGAACTGATCCAATGAATGCTATTCTTTGGGGCTTGCTGGGTGCGCTTTGTATCGGGGCATCTGACTGTATTGCTCGCGTAACTTCGCGGCGCGTGCCGTCCAGTATGTTGTTCCTGATCATTATGGGCGTGTCGCTGGCGGTTCTTACCGTTCCGTTGTTCTTACGCGAGGACTGGCCGCCGTGGGATCTGTGGGGTTGGACAGCCTCGGCTATTTCAGGCTTTCTGAATCTGGTGGCGCTGTTTTTTTTGTATAAAGCGTTGGCCCGAGGCCCGGTGGCCGTTGCGTCGCCTGCTGCGTCAACGTTCACCGTCTTGCTTGTGTTATTCAACATTCTTACAGGCCAACCGTGGTCCTGGTTGCAGGTGCTGGCCTTGGTGGTCGTGTTTGCAGGTGTTGCCATGCTAGCGCGACCCACAGCTATAGATAGTGAAGTAGAAGGGCAGGACGCGCAGTGGCTCAGAGTGACGGTCTATTTTGCTTTGCTGGCGGCGCTCGCGGTTTCTCTTCGCATGTTTTTGGCTCAAGAGGCTGGAACATCACTAGGGCCTATGCATGCACTGTATTTAAATCGTGTTTTTGCTTTACTCGGTGCCATTTTATTAGTCGTTATTATTGTGGTTAAACAACGGGCGCAGGTTTTTCCTAAAGGCAAAACACTCGGTCTGGTTTTGTTGCAGGCGGTATTTGAAACATCGGCTTTGGGTGCTTTTTTAATCGGATCTGCAGGTGCAGGCCGCATTGGTGCGTCCATCGGGTTTTCAGCATTTGCTGCGGCGACTGCACTGTTCGCCTGGTGGTGGCTTGGAGAGCGTATTGGTTTACAGCGGGGAATCTGGATAGTCGTCGTTGGATTGGGGGTCATGCTGGCTGTTGCTGGCAATGTAGGTTAGCATTCATTTATGTCGTCAAATTTTTCATCGAAAAAGTCCTTGGGGCCGAGTAACTCCTCAGCCTCATCTTCTGGCTCGTCGCCAAACAAGAGAACACGCTCGCAATACTCTTGGGCGTTTTACGATTGGGCCAATTCAGCTTTTTCAACAACCGTTATGGCCGGGTTTTTCCCGCTGTTCTTCAAGCAGTATTGGAGCGGAGAGATGGCCGTTACCACCAGCACGTTCTGGCTTGGGCTTGGCAATTCTGTAGCAAGTTTAATCATCATGATATCGGCCCCGCTGCTGGGCGCGATTGCAGATTCTGTCGGTGGACACAAGCGGCTGTTACTGTGTTTTGCCATGCTCGGCATATTGGCCACGGTCTGTTTTTTCTTCGTTGGTCAGGGAATGTGGCCCATAGCCATACTGGTTTATGTTGTGGCCATTATTGGTTTTTCCGGTGCAAACGTTTTTTACGATGCATTGTTACCCATTCTTGCGCCAAAGTCGCAACAACACAGTTTGTCGGCGCTGGGGTTTTCACTGGGGTATCTTGGTGGCGGTTTACTGTTTCTGCTCAATGTCGTTATGACGCTTAAACCCGGTTTGTTTGGATTAAGCAATACGGCAGAGGCGGTGCGATGGTCTTTCTTAAGCGTTGCGGTATGGTGGTTTATATTTACCATTCCGCTCGTTTTCCATGTTAAGGATAATCCTCGTGCCAACACCGGGACAACCTTTCGCGGCTCGCTGAATAACCTCGTTGTTACCGTTAAGCGAATTCTGGCCGATCGAAACGTTGCGTTGTTTTTACTGGCGTATTGGTTTTATATTGATGGAGTTGCTACGATCATTCGCATGGCGGTTGATTATGGCTTGTCTATTGGATTGCCGTCGAATAGCCTGATTGTGTCGTTGCTTATCGTGCAATTTATTGGTTTCCCATCAACGTTAGTGTTTGGTCGCATTGGTCAACGCTATGGCGCTAAGTTCGGCTTATGGATTGCACTGAGCGCGTATCTTGTGGCAACGATTGCCGCCGCTTTTATGCAAACCAGTGTCCATTTTTACATTCTTGCCGTGGTGTTGGGTTTGGTACAAGGTGGTGTACAGTCACTGAGCCGTTCCCTGTTCAGCCATCTGATACCGCAGGAACGCAGCGGTGAATATTTTGGATTTTTAAACATGCTGGGTAAATCTGCTGCGGTTATCGGCCCGGTATTAGTGGGTTTTGTCGGGCTACTATCAGGTAGCACGCGTATAGGTATTGTATCGATTATTGCCCTGTTTATCATTGGCATGGTGCTGCTTCTGCGCGTGAAAGAACCAGCGCCTACCACTGCATAATCAAGAGACTGTATAAGCACATGGGTCAGTTGTATGAACTAAGCGCTGTCGAAGTTGTTGAGAAACTAAAGGCAGGCAAGGTGTCCATTCAAGAGACACTTACCGCAATGCAAGACCGTATACAGGCGGTTGATAGTAGAACCAATGCGTTGCCAACCTTGTGTTTTGATCGGGCACTGGAACACGCGAAACATGTGCAGAAATTGCCGGTTGATCAGCGTGGAACATTGTGTGGTTTGCCGGTCACCATAAAAGACCTTACCGATGTTGAGGGGGTGCTTACCACGCACGGTTCTGCTGTGTTTAAAAATAACATCGCAACCGGATCGAATAAATTAGTCAGTCGAATCGAATCCAATGGTGGGGTGGTCTACGCTAAGTCCAATTCACCGGAGTTTGGTGCCGGTGGAATTACGTTTAACGATGTCTTTGGTATTACCCGTTCACCGCATAACAATGCCAGGTCTGCTGGTGGTTCTTCGGGCGGGGCAGCAGCATCATTAGCCAATGGTTGTGCGTGGCTCTCACACGGTTCAGATATGGCCGGTTCGTTGCGTACGCCAGCCAGTTTTTGCGGTGTCGCCAGTTTGCGACCGGCTCCGGGCACAATACGGGCAGACTCTCAGCACGCGCCGTTTGATGTCTTGGGTGCAGATGGCCCGATGGCTAGAAATATAGCCGATCTGGCACTGTTTACCGATGCGATGACTGATAACCGATCGAATGCAATGCAACATGCTTTGCAAGCACCGAATAAAACACGATTAGATCGGTTACGCGTTGCCGTAAGCCAGGATTTACGCATTACATCGGTTGCAAACGATGTAGCAGATCTGTTTCAACAGTTTATTGATAACGAATTAGGTGGCGTTGAAACTGTGCGCGAAGCAGTGCCGGATTTAACGGGCGCGCATGAATCGTTTGACACATTGCGAGCACAATTTTATGCAACTGCGCTTGAACCCATATACGAAGAAAACCGACACCTGATAAAGCCGGAGGTGGTTTGGAATGTAGAGCAGGGGATCGCACAAAGTTCGCAACAAATCCGACATGCACTGCGAACGCAGGCAAAAATCGTGAATGGCGCCGCTCGGTTCATGCGTGATTACGATGTGCTTATTTGTCCGGCGGTGAGTTTGTCGTCGGTGTCAGCTGAGGTGCGCTATCCAGGTGAGCCGGATGGTGTTCCTATTCAGGATTATTACCGTTGGTTGGCAATAGCCTACGCAAGCACGATGACCACGTTGCCTATTATTACTTTACCGGTTTCCAATACTGCCGAGGGCCTGCCGTTTGCGGTGCAACTTATTGGCAAGCCTTGGGGAGAGGCTGCACTGTTTCAAGTGGCTTATGAACTGGAAAGAAAAATAGGTCGGCCCTTTGGACCTGTCGACCCTGTTTGAACGCTACGTTCAAAACAGAAGTCTGCTGCTAAAAAGACTGCTGGTTGTGCAGCCTTTTTTTCAACAGTTTATAGAACAGTTTATCGATATAGTTTGTCGAGTAGCTTACGGAACAGCGTCGAAACCTGTCACGGCTTTACAGGTACCACCGTCGGATGATCAACATGGACGCCAAGGCAATCGCAGACATCAGCATCAACGCTATGATGGCTGTGGAGAACACTTGATCTCCGCCCAACGCAACGATAATGGCACCTGCTATACCACCGGTAGCCATTTGCCAGGCGCCGACAATACCGGTGCCTGTACCAGCGTGTTTTCCTGCCGATGAAATAGCGCCAACGGTTGTATTGGCTATGATTATTCCGTTTGAAAATCCGAATAGCGCGCAAGGTATAGCCAAAGACAGTGCATGTGTCATACCTAATGCCTGAGTAATATACATGGCTGTCACTGCAACCAGACTCAGCACACACCCCGTTAGCGCAGCGACATCGATACCACGGGAAACGAACCACAGTCGGTTAACCGTGTTTCCGAGTATGTAAAACAGCGGAGTCAACGCAAACCATAATCCGAACTCCGCCATGCTGTAACCATTGCGCTGAAATTGATAGGCGAGAAATGCGTTGAGTGAAAAGAAAACACCCACCTGCATGCCACCCGCCATGGTCCAACACAAGAAAGCGTTATTTTTTAATATAGAGCCATAAGCGCTTATTAGAGTGCGAACATTAAACTGTTGCAATCGGACTTTATTGGTTTCTTCAGCGAAAATATAAGTGCATACCAACAGTACTATTCCAAGCACACTCAGCATCGTCATGATGCCTTTCCAACCAGTGCTTTCTGCCAGCACGCCACCGAAAGCTAACGATAGCGCTGGTGCTATTGCCAATACAGTGGATATAGTTGACATGGTGCGAGCGGCGTCATCACGAGCGAAAACATCGTTGACGATAGCGCGTCCCATAGCCATACAGGCTGCCGCCCCCAGGCCTTGTATAAATCGCAGGCTTATCAGTAGCGCAACGTTCTGTGTAAACATGGTCGCAATTCCCGCCAGAGTGAATAGCAGCGCACCATAAAGCAATATGGGACGACGGCCGGTCTTGTCGGATAATGGGCCACAAACGAGTTGCCCGAGTGCTAACGCTATTAAGTAAGCTGTTAGCAACTGTTGCACTGCATCACTGGAAGCTTGCAGTTCTGTTTTGATTAATGGAAGGGCGGGCGTGATGATTGTCATACCGACCACGGCGCAGCCGGTACACAAAGCCAGATACCATATCGGTGGAATTTTCTTCGTATCCGTATTCGGATTGTCTGTATTCAAGATTGATTATTCGCGTGTACCGCTGCACCAATCAAGCCTTGCTCTGGGCCATGTTTTGCCGGATGCAGTAAAGGTGCAGCATGGGTTGTTAAACGACGCCTACCCACTTCCGCATCAAGCGCATCAACCAGACCTTTAGCGTTGGAAAGACCTCCACCGACAACAACAATAGCCGGGTCGAGAAAATTAATGATATTAGCTAATGCACCGCCAACCAGATCAAGCCATATATCGATGGCTTTACTGGCTATCGGCTGCTGTGCGTGCCACTGCCCAACTAATTCGGTTGTTGTTTGCGCCTGCCCGCCCAGGTGTTGGTAAATATGTAAAAGCCCAACCGAACCACCATAGCTCTCCAGGCAACACGGCTGGCCGCAATCGCACTGAAGTGGCGGAAGCGGTTCGTTGGAGCGTGTTGTGCAAGCAGGCCCATGACCCCATTCCCCAGCACTGCCATTGAAGCCACTCAGAATCTTGTTGTCTACGACAATACCGCCACCGAGTCCGGTACCCAGAATGATGCCCAGCACCACGCTTTGGTTTTGAGCTTGTCCATGCCGAGCCTCTGCCAGCACAAACGCGTTTGCATCGTTGAGAACGGTAACGTGCCGGCCAAGCGCCTGATTGAGTTCAGGTTCTAATGCTTTACCTGAAATGCACGGGATGTTAGCGCTCTTGATGATGCCCGTTTCAGGGTGTATGACGCCTGCCACCGATATAGCAATGGCAGAGCCATCTGTTGGGCTGTATTGCAGCAGTGCGTTGCTGAACTCCTGGTAAGAGTGTAGTGGTGTGGGGATGCGGGCAATTTCCTGAACCTGTCCGTCTGCGGCGACATCGGCTACAACCATGTTGGTTCCACCAATATCAAAACAACGCAATGGATACACTAGCTTGTCGCTCGAACCGGCAGGCGAGCCTGGACCAAAGCAGCCCAGTACTCAGCTCCGATGGTTAAGAGCTCGTCGTTAAAATCGTAATCTGATGCGTGTAAAGGTTGGGCGTGTTTGCCGTCTTCGCCGTTGCCTAACAACATAAAGCAGCCTGGTACTGCAGCGCAAAAATGCGCAAAGTCTTCGGAGAACGTCATGGCTGGCCGGTTTGCTTGCGTATCCATATGCAGCGATTGCGATACGTCAACAGCTGCTTGTGTGGGTAGTTCTGCATTGATGGTTTCAATAAATTCTGTGTTAAAAGACAAGGACATTTCGACGTTGTGTGTAGCGGCCATTCCATCGACGATTTGCTGCATTAAGTGTTTAACAGCCTTACGATCTTCGGGTAAACGTGCCCGCACATCGCCCTTAAGTGTGGCGTTACCCGGCAGTACATTACGCTGGCCATCGGTAATAAACTCTGTAACAGACACAACCACACCAGCACCGGGCGCCAGTTTTCTGGAAACGATGGTTTGCAGCGTGCCAACTAATTCTGCGCCGACGGTAATGGCATCAACACCCGCGTGCGGCATCGATGCGTGCCCACCTTGCCCCTTAATCTCGATTTCAAACAGGCTTTCACTGGCACAAATCTGACCCGGCTTAGTGGATAGTTTGCCAACGGGTTCATTGGGCAGGTTGTGTATTGCATACACTTCCTGCAAGGGAAATGTGTTTAACACACCTTCTTCAATCATCGCTTTCGCGCCCAGTCCGTGTTCTTCGTTTGGCTGGAACAGGAACACGATTGTGCCATCAAATTCGGGGCGTTGGGATAGCAGTTCTGCGGCGCCGAGTAACATGGTTGTGTGGCCATCGTGGCCGCACGCATGCATGACGCCCGGCGTTTTCGATACATACGCATGCTCACTGGTTTCATGGATCGGCAGCGCATCCATATCGGCGCGCAAACCGATGCATCGGTTGCCGTTACCCTGTTTGAGCACACCCACCACACCCACACCTTGATGGACTTCCAGACCAAGTTGAGTTAACCGGTCGGCAACCAATGCTTTGGTTCTGTGTTCGGCAAAACCCAGTTCGGGGTGTTGATGTAAATCTCGACGAAACTGTATAAGCCTGTCTTTAAAGTCTGTCATTGCAAATCGTTAACCGTCGGCAGATTAATTTGTCAGGCAGCTGCGCCAACTCATCAGGAAAGCAGAATACCGCCATCAACATCGAGCGTTGTGCCAGTAACGAAGTCGTTTTGAACTAAAAAGATAATACCTTGCGCACATTCATCAGCGGTGCCCGCGCGAGGAATAAGATTGTTACCGGTCAGGCGTTCATAATGAGCCGTTCTTTCGGCGCCTTGTAACGGAACCATGGGTGTATCAATCAGCCCTGGCGACATAACGTTAATGCGTTTTGGCGATATCTCTTTTGCTACCGCGCGACTCAGCGCTTCTACGGCACCGCCTACAGATGATAAAGCCACCTGGCCGGGGCCACAGCGGCGTGCCGGTGAGCCTGAAACCAAGACGATAGCGCCATGCTCGGGTAAGTGTTCAATGCCATGACGGACTACATTGGCGTAGCCCCAGAGTTTGTCGAACGAGCTTTTGTACCCAGCTATGTCCATATCGGCGAACGGGCCAATGGCTCTGCTGCCGCCGGTTGCAGCGCTAATGAGAATATCGAATGGTGCTAAGCGGGCAAGTAGGGCAGCTACAGCGTCACCGTCGCAGACGTCGCACGCTTCAGTGCTTGCGCCTGCAGGCATGTCGGCGGCTTTATCGGGGTTGCGACTAATGGCCACCACGGATGCACCGAGTGCGACCAGCTGTTGGACGGCCGCTAATCCAATACCCGATGTGCCACCGAAAACAACCGCTTTTTTCCCAGAAATATCCATGTCAATACCTATCGTGATGTGTTGAATAACAATTAGAGACTAATTTACTACAGCCAGTAGTAAAGCGGTCGATTATCCGACTCGGTAGTGTGGGAGAAAGTCTGGCTATCGGTTCGACGGATGACTTGCAGGTATAATGGGCAATGGCAGATTGCACACTCGGCGGTAAACTCGCATGACAGGAAAAATCCACACACACCGGTGGTATCCATCATCATTAACCGATGAACCTGCGAAAGGCGTGTATTTGCTGCATGGGATCGGCGAACATGCTGGAAGGTACGAGCGCCTGGCCAATCGCTTAACAAATATGGGTTACATTGTGGGTGCGCATGATCACCCGGGTCACGGAGAAAGTGCTGGCAAAAGAGGCGTTCTGATGTCGGCCAGCGAATTGGAATTGGTGGGTTCTGCACAGCTTGCCGAATTTGCACGAGAAATAGACGCTAAGCCGTATCTATTCGGCCATAGTCTGGGTGGACTTGTTGCTGCCTCGATGGTGTTAAATCACGATGTAGATGTTGCGGGGCTTATGTTGTCTGCGCCTGCATTTGAGCCGTTTGTTAGCCGCTGGAATCGTACTAAACTTGCGCTACTCAATACGGTTGCTCCGCGGTTCCACCAGCAATTGGCTTATGAAGCTCATAAGCTAACGCATGATGAAACTGAGCAACAAATGGGCACAAACGATCCGCTTAATCACCGTTATAAGTCTGCAAGCATTGTTGTGTGGTTAATCAGGGTGGGTCGGCTGACGTTATCCAAGGCCAATCGAATCACTGTGCCAACCTTGATTCTTATGGCTGGCGACGACGTGGTCGTTAAAACCGATGCGATCAAACGCTTTGCTGAGTCTGTGCCAGCTCAGTACTTAACCCAGCATTGCTATACCGGATTCAGGCACGAAGTGCTGAATGAAACACCTGAGCGACGCAATCGGGTTATGGACGATATTGAACATTGGTTGAATCAGTTAACCTGATTTGCCGAGGAGATTTAACAAATGATGCAATCCCAATACCGTTATTGTCACACTTTTCGAATGTCGGTTTTACGGTTAATCGTTTCAAGTTCAGTTGTTTTATGTTCAATTTTTTTTATTTCAATTGTGTTGAGTTCAGTTGTGTTTAGTCCAGTTGCCGCAGCGGATCAGCAAGATAAAACAGTTGATGAAAGGTCTGCTTTATTGGCAACGCTTGCAACAGCGAAAACAGAACTTGAAGGTCGAATCGCAGAGGATGCTGTGTGGCGTTATTGGTTTGATCAAGCGCCAACACCTGAAGTCAGGGCCCTGCTCGATGCGGCCATTGAGCGTCGTGAGGCGTATGATTTTGAAGCAGCAGAAAATATACTCGATGACGTTGTATCGCTGGCACCGGACTACTCTGAAGGCTTCAACCAGCGTGGCTTTATTCGGTTTCTTCGGGAAAATTTTGCCGACGCAGAGATCGACGTGAATCGTGCACTTGAACTGGAGCCGAGTCACTTTGGGGCGCATGCCGGGAAATATCATATCTATAGCAGAATGGGGCAGCTCGACAAGGCGTTCGATGCCTTGCGAATAGCGGTGTCCATTTACCCATGGATACAAGAGCGCAGTGTTTTACCAGAAAGCCTATGGCCGCAAAATTATCGGGATATCCATAAGCCCGGGCAAGACATTTAGCCAGCGTCGCTTGGCTCTTGCGCTTCAAGCCATTGACGAACGGTGGCAAATTTATTCATAAGATGCCGTTTTAAAATAGTACCGAGCAACTGACCGTCGCGTTTATCCAGTGCATCTATGATCTCTTCATGCTCTTCAACAGCTTGTTGCCAGCGCTCTGCGCTCATGTTGGCAAGGTAGCGTGCTTGGCGTACTCTTACGGCTAGCGATTGGTACATGGAACTGAGTGTGGGGTTATCGGCTGCCTGCATAATGAGTTCATGAATGCGTTGATTATGATGAAAGTAACCAGGCATATCGGATGCTTTATAGTGGGTCATCATTTGTGCATGGGCTTTTTTCAGCTCGGTTAATTGTGCGTTACTGATATTGGCGCAAGCCAGTTCGCCTGCCAGCGCTTCTAGTGCACCCATGAGTGGAAACACTTCTTCCAGATCTTCAAGCGTGATGGCGCGAACGCGGGCACCTCTGTTCGGTTCCAGTGTGAGCAGGCCTTCTGCAGCCAGCACTTTCAACGCCTCGCGCATAGGGGTGCGAGACACGCCTAATTTTTCACATAGCGCACGTTCGGGAACTTTTTCTCCGGCAGTGAGAACGCCTTCAACAATCATGTCTCGTAAGCGATCAGTTAGTTCGCTGTGCAATGAGGGGCGTTTTATCGAGGCAACATCGCCAAGTGCGTTCATGTCAGTTCTCCTGTATCGGGGAATGTTGCACCGTCATGTTTATCCTGTGGGCGATGGGAGTTGGTTTCGATGGTGGTGTTTAATGCCATCGCCATCACTTCAGCGACATGCAAGGCTTCGCGCTGCGTGCCGTCTGCTATTTGGTGGCGGCATGATGTACCGTCGGCCACAATCAGCGTTTGTGTATCGGCATTGCGTACGCTTGGTAGTAAGTCTAACTCTGCCATCTGTTTTGATACCGCTACTGTGTCGCTGGCATAACCAAACGCACCGGCCATACCGCAGCAACTGGATTCGATAACATTGACCTGCATATCGGGAATAAGGCCGAGGCACTGTTGCACCGCAGTAAACGCACCGAGTGCTTTTTGATGACAATGACCATGCACCAATGCGTTCGCTGCCGGTGCATTTAACGTCCAGTTCAATTGACCGTTTTCATGTTGCTGCATTATCAGCTCTTCGAGTAGCAGTGCATTGGCGGCTAACAAGTCTGTTTTTTCGCCCGGGATAAGTACCGGATACTCATCTCGTAGTGTGAGTAAGCAGCTGGGTTCCAGGCCAACAACCGGTACCCCTTTTTCAACCCAAGGTAACAGTGCGTCAACCATATTGTTAGCCTCGCGTTTGGCTTGCGCCAGCATGCCGGTTGCAAGGTAGGTGCGGCCGCAACACAGTGCTCGCTTGCTTTTTCGTTTGCCGTTTCGATCGAGTGGGGTCTGTGCAACATTGACGTGAAAGCTTGCTGCCTCCAACACCGTTATGGCCGCTTTGAGTTTTTCCGGCTCAAACCAGGTGTTGAATGTATCGGCCAACAAGACCACATCGCGCGTTCCATTGCGTTCTGGCGGGGTGTGTGAAAACGGCTTCGACGACCAAGCGGGCAATGGTCGCTCGGCGGAAAAGCCCGTGACCGGTTCCAGCATCCGTGCAAGCATGGGAGATGCATTGCGTAAGTTTATTAACCGGCTCAGTTTAGCGGCAAACGGTGCGTATCGAGGCAGGTGCGCGATAAGCCGATCATGCAATGTGTGCCCTTTTACGGATGCGCGGGCTGCTAAGACTTCAATTTTCATTTTGGCCATATCGACGCCGGTGGGGCACTCGCGTTTGCAGGCTTTGCACGATACGCATAACTTCATGGTCTCCATCATGTCATCGGAGCTCATGGCCTGTTCACCGAGTTGGCCTGACATGGCCAAACGCAACGTGTTCGCACGACCACGCGTCACGTCTTTTTCATTTTTGGTAACACGGTACGATGGACACATAACGCCACCTTGAGTTTTCCTGCATGCGCCATTGTTGTTACACATCTCAATGGCACCCTGCAAACCACCACTGGCTCCGGTCCACTCAGACCAATCCAGCGAAGGTTTTATTTCTATCATTTTATAGTCAGGTGGATAACGAAACAGCGAGCGATCATTCATGCGCGGAGCGTTAACAATTTTTCCTGGATTAAATAAATTGTTCGGGTCGAAATGCTGTTTAACGCGTTCAAAGGTTTGCACCATGTCGGTACCAAACATCTTTGTGTGAAATTCTGATCGAGAGATACCGTCGCCATGCTCACCGGAGTGGGAGCCTTTGTATTTCAGCACAAGATCAAACGCTTCTTCGGCTATTTCGCGCATGGTGTTGGCGTCTTTTTCAAGCTTCATGTTCAACACAGGTCGTACATGCAAACAGCCTACGGATGCATGTGCATACCAGGTGCCGGGTGTACCGTGTTTGCTAAATACCTCGGTTAGTCCTGCGGTAAATTCTGCCAGGTCGGTTAGCTCAACGGCACAATCTTCAACAAACGAAACCGGTTTGCCTTCTGATTTCATCGACATCATGATGTTCAGACCCGCTTTACGTACCTCGCCAATACGAGCCTGAAGCGTCTTATCAACAGCGTCAACAACGCCGCCCCATTGTTGGTCTTTGCCTTGCCAGCTAAAACCAAGATCGCCCATGCAATCGTGCAAGCGGGATAACTGCTGCAGATTGTCTTCGTGCGACTCGTTGGCAAACTCAACCAGCAGAAGTGCTGCTGGTTCGCCGCGTACGAATTCGTTGACCGATGATTTGTACAGATCGATGTCTCTGGCCAATTGAATCATCGTGTTGTCGATAAGCTCCACTGCATGCGGCCCCAGTTCAACCAGATGTTGCGTGGCATCCATTGCCTGATAGAAGCTTGGGAAATGACACACACCCAGAACGCGATTATGCGGTAAGGGCGAAAGTTTTAGTTCAATCTCTGTGGAGTAGGCGAGGGTCCCTTCAGAGCCCACCAGCAAATGCGCAAGATTAATCGAGTTTTTCGACGGTAGAAGCGCATCAATGTTATAGCCGCCAACGCGACGTAACACGTTAGGGAATTTTTCTTTAATGGTGTCTACTTCCTGCATACCGATGCCGAGAAGCTCTTTTACCAGTGCTCTATTGGTGCTTGACAGTGAATCAATCGAACGGTCTATGTCATCAAAGCGCATGGTTTCGCCGTTAGGCAGTATGGCGTTTATGGCCTGCACGTTATGGCGCATGGTGCCATAGTAAATGGAGCGTTGGCCGCAGGAATTATTGGCCGTCATGCCACCAATGGTTGCGCGGGATGCGGTTGATACATCCACTGGAAACCAAAGGCCATGGGGTTTAAGCAACCGGTTTAGCTCATCGAGCACAATGCCGGGTTGAACCACGCAACGACGATTCACCACATCGAGTTCGAGTAATTGATTCAAATAGCGGGAGTTGTCGATGATCAGTCCGGAATTTACCGTTTGACCGCACTGTGAGGTGCCGCCACCGCGAGCGGTTATGGGAATCTCGTGTTCGCGTGCAATAGAGATAGTTGCCTGCAGGTCTTCATTAGACCGGGGCATGACAACACCTGCAGGCATCATTTGATAGATCGATGCATCTGTTGCATATCGACCACGGGTAAACCGGTCGGCATACACGTCACCCGCTAACTCTGCGTTCAAACGCCGTTCTATTTCGGAGTGCATGTCGATAATCGTTGCTTTTTGCTATCCAGTTACTTAATAATGAATTCAAAATTCAGATTAAGCAACCTGATGCGAGTGATATCGCGTCATGTCACTTGTGGAGTTGTCTCTATGCGCAAAGCAGGCCGTCATTTCTTGCAAATACCGGGGCCCAGTCCTGTACCTGATCGCATATTGCGTGCGATTGACATGCCGGTAATCGACCACCGCGGCCCAGGCTTCGCCGATTTGGGGCATCGCGTGCTCTCTGGCGTACAGCGCATTTTCAAAACAACACAGCCGGTAATCATTTATCCATCGTCTGGTACTGGCGCATGGGAAGCGGCCTTGGTTAACACCATGAGCGCAGGTGACAAACTGCTGATGGTGGAAACCGGTCACTTTGCGTCTTTGTGGCGCGCATTGGCGTTAAAGCTTGGCCTGCAACCAGAACTGATAGAAACCGATTGGCGCCGGGGAGCCGACCCGGATCTCATAGAGAAAGCGTTGCGAGCTGATACCAACCATGAGATGAAAGCCGTATGCGTGGTACACAATGAAACCTCCACAGGTAGCACGTCGCGAATTGCCGACATTCGCGCTGCCATGGATGCCACTGGTCATCCTGCGTTGCTATTGGTGGACACGATCTCCGGATTGGCGTCTGCCGATTTTCGTTTCGATGAGTGGGGCGTTGATGTGGCGGTTTCCGGTTCGCAGAAGGGGCTGATGTTACCGCCCGGTTTATCCTTTAATGCAGTTAGCAAGAAAGCTTTAGCCGTCGGTGCGAATGCGACGCTACCTAATTCCTATTGGCAATGGAGCGACATGATCGAAGCCAATGCCCGCGGCTATTTTCCTTACACGCCAGCGACCAACCTTTTGTTTGGTCTTGCTGAAGCCATTGATATGCTTGAAGAGGAAGGCCTTGATAACGTTTTCGCCAGGCATAAGCGGCATGCGGCTGCAACACGCGCAGCGGTTAACGCCTGGGGGCTTGAAGTGCAGTGCACAGTTGATAGTGAACATTCTCCAGTGCTCACGGCTGTTCGTGTACCCGAGGGTTGCGATGCCGATCACCTGCGTGCCGTGATTCTTGCCGAATGCAACACGTCGTTTGGTAATGGCTTGTCAAAAATAGCCGGCAAGGTATTCCGCATTGGGCACCTTGGTGACATTAACGACGTTACATTGGCCGGCACCTTATCGGCTGTGGAAATGGGGCTACATCTGGCGGATGTGCCTCACCAGTCTGGCGGGGTACAAGCCGCGCTCGATTTTATGAAGTCTACCCGTGAGGCCAAGACCAAAGCGGCATAAGTTCGTTCGTCTGCAATTGCCTTAACGTTGAAAACTATAACCGCGTTTGCGG
>CAKZUP010000123.1 GCA_937922945.1 uncultured Granulosicoccaceae bacterium | reverse complement strand
ACCTGCAAGCGTGGATGAAAGTACGGCATCTGAATCACCGATAGCCTCATCGCCAGTGACACACAGTTGGAAAGACTGCGAAGTCCGGCTTGATCTGGCAGTGGTGTACCTCGATCTTGGTAACAACGATGGTGCATTGGTGCTATTGAATGAAGTATTGCACTCTGGCGATGCGTCGCAGGTTAGGGTGGCCGAGGGCTTATTAAAAAAACTAAGCGGTTAGCCGCAGAGTGTTTGTACCAGGAGATAAAGCGACGGGCCATCGCAAATAAGATTGGCCCGTCTGTTTTACTTTTTTAGTGTTACGCGTTACGCGTGGACAAACTCAGATAACAACTTATCCGAGTATGCCTTTACGTCTTAGCTCTGTAATGACTTTCTCCGCAGCTTGTTCCGCGCTCATTGCAGAGGTATCAACCAGTATCTCCGGGTTCTCGGGTGGCTCGTAAGGCGAGTCGATACCGGTGAAGTTCTTGAGCTCGCCGCGTCTGGCTTTTTTATACAAGCCTTTCGGGTCGCGCTGCTCTGCAATGTTTAAAGGAGTTTCAACAAACACTTCCAGAAATTCATCGTCATCCACCAAGCTACGCGCCATGGCTCGCTCTGAGCGAAACGGTGATATGAATGCAGTGAGTACGATCAAGCCGGAGTCGACCATTAAGCCCGCGACTTCACCTATACGACGAATATTCTCAACCCTGTCAGCGTCGGTGAAGCCCAAGTCTTTATTTAAACCGTGGCGCACGTTGTCGCCGTCGAGCAGATAAGTATGCTGGCCTAGAGCGGCGAGTTTCTTTTCAACGATATTGGCTACGGTTGATTTACCGGCACCGGATAAACCGGTGAACCAGACCACACAGGCCTTTTGCTGTTTCAATTCGCTGCGCTTTTCTTTATTGACATCTACCGCTTGCATGTGGATGTTATCAGAGCGTCGTAATGCAAAATGCAGCATGCCTGCACCAACGGTTGCGTTACTGATTCGATCAATCAAGATAAACGCACCCATTTCTCGATTTTCTTTGTATGAATCGAACGCAATTTGCTGGTCGGTGCTGATATTACAAACACCGATGGCATTCAGTTCAAGTTGCTTGGCAGCGTTTTGCTCCAACGTGTTCACATTCACTTCATGCTTGATGGTGGTTACGGTTGCATTAACGGTTTTAGTGCCGATTTTCAAAATATATTCACGACCGGACAATAGCGGTTCTTCTGTCATCCATACAATGGTTGATTCGAACTGATCGGCCGAGGAGGCGGGTTGATCGGTGGTTGAAATAACATCGCCACGTGAAATATCAATTTCATCATTTAATGTCAGCGTTACAGATTGTCCGGCAATGGCTTTGTCCAGTTCGCCATCGAAGGTCACAATCTCTTTTACCGAGCTGGTTTTACCCGAAGGCTGTACCCGAATGGCATCGCCCGGTTTGATTTCTCCGCTGCTCACTGTCCCTGCAAAGCCGCGAAAATCAAGATTAGGGCGATTAACCCATTGCACGGGCATGCGAAACGGTGCTTGCTGCATACGATCAACATCGACTTTGATGGTTTCAAGATAGCTCAACAGGGTTGAACCATGGAACCACGGAGTGTTGGTACTTTTGCTAATAATGTTATCGCCATGCAGTGCTGAAACGGGAATAGCCGCGACAGTGTCGAAGTTCAATTGATCAGCAAATTCGGAGTACTGTTCAACAACATCATTGAATACATCTTCTGCATAGTTCTTCAAATCCATTTTGTTAACAGCCAGAATGATGTTGCGAATACCCAATAGTGAAGCAAGGTAGGTGTGGCGTCGGGTTTGCGTGAGTAAGCCCTGACGTGCGTCGCACAATATGATGGCAACATCGGCTGTTGATGCACCTGTAACCATGTTGCGCGTGTACTGCTCATGCCCCGGTGTGTCAGCCACAATAAACTTCCGCTTGTCGGTAGAGAAAAACCGGTAAGCCACATCAATTGTGATGCCTTGCTCTCGCTCAGCTGCCAGGCCGTCGACCAGCAATGCAAAGTCCATTTCTTTGCCTTGCGTGCCCCATTTTTTTGAATCTGCTTCGACAGCGTCGAGTTGGTCTTCAAACAATACCTTGGATTCATACAGCAACCGACCGATAAGCGTGCTTTTACCATCGTCTACACTGCCGCAAGTGATGAAGCGCAGCAGGTTTTTATTTTCATGTATTTTCAGATATGCATGGATATCTTCAGCAATGATTTTTTCAGATTGAGTTTGCATTAGAAGTACCCCTGTTGTTTTTTCTTTTCCATCGAAGCAGCGCTATCGCTGTCGATCATGCGGCCCTGGCGTTCAGATTTTACCGTCAGTAGTGTTTCCTGAATAATCTCTGGCAAATTGGATGCGCTTGATTCAATCGCCCCGGTTAGCGGATAACAGCCGAGTGTTCTGAAACGAACTTTGCGCATCATGGGGACTTCGCCTTCGTGCAAAGGCATGCGCTCATCGTCTACCATAATTAATGTTCCATCACGTTCCACAACTGGTCGTTCCGCGGCAAAATACAATGGCACAACAGGAATGTTCTGTAAGTGGATGTACTGCCAGATATCCAGTTCAGTCCAGTTCGATAGCGGAAATGCACGTATGGTTTCCCCGGGTTGCTTGCGTGTGTTGTATAAACTCCACAGCTCTGGTCGTTGATCTTTCGGCTCCCAACGATGTTGTGCATTGCGAAAGGAGAAGACTCGTTCTTTGGCTCGGGATTTCTCTTCATCGCGTCGGGCACCACCGATGGCGATGTCAAACCCGTGCTTGTCCAACGCTTGCTTTAAGGCTTCGGTTTTCATGATGTCGGTGTGCAGCGCCGAACCGTGGGTAAAAGGATTAACGCTTTTCTCGATACCTTCCGGATTGGTGTGGGTCAGTAGCTCAAAGCCGTACTCTTGCGTAATGGTGTCGCGAAAGCGGTACATTTCCTGAAATTTCCACGTGGTATCTACGTGCAGTAACGGAAAAGGCGGGTTTGCAGGGAAAAAAGCTTTACGTGCCAGATGCATCATCACCGCACTGTCTTTGCCTACCGAGTAGAGCATCACCGGGTTGTTTGCCTCGGCGACAACTTCGCGCATAATTTGAATGCTTTCGGCTTCCAGTCTCTGGAGATGAGTCAGGCCTGTTTGCGAGGCTGGTAATGCGCTGACATGTTTGCCTGCATCGTTAGTTACCGCCAGATGATGCACGCTTGCCTGCGTGTCAGTGGCTGCACTGCTTTTGCTGGTTACTGATTGAGTCATGTTTTGTCCTGTTACAGCTGTTGTGTTGTGTGACAAAGTCGATTGAGTTTGTTTGGTCAGGTGCTCGTTGCCGGCTACGGGGGCAGAGCGTGTCAGTGATTTTTTTCCCGTCGCCGCTGCATGTGTGTCTTGGGTGCTTGACTGGCTGTTGGCGATGGCGATAGTTGTCGGGGCAAGTGTGAACAGAACAGGCGTGCCTGTTTTCTGTACATACTTTTCTACTTCTTTGGCCAGGTTTTTATTCGGCACTACCAATGCAATGCCGCTTGGGAATTCGTTCAGTAACTGGGTGAAGAAGGTTTGGTATTGCTCCCTTAATGGGGCTTTTTCAAAACACATCCAAAGACATCGGCCCCTTAGGGTATGCACAAAGAGTTGCGTCGCGTCTGCGTTGGCCAGTCTTGTGCTTAACCACAGCAGATTACTGCGTTGTTGTTTTGCTTGCGCTTTGAAATCGCTGTACTCGCCGGAAAGCCAGTGCTGAGTTGCAGCAGCGGGTGAGTTTATGTAACGCCGTTGCTGGTTCTCAGGAAGCCAGTTCCATGACTGTAGATAGCTGGCTGCGGTTTGCAGGCTGACATCCATATGTTGGGTGCTTTTCAGCCAGTCGCGCACTTTTGAGGTTGTCCACAGTTGGTGCTGATCTGCCATGAATGTGCTGAGCAGGGCAGTGCGGGCGCGCTCTGACGCAGAGGTCGCGGAATCTGAATGTTTCGGTCGGCCTCGGGGTTTTACATCGACAGCTGCCCAACCGCCAGATTTGAATGCTTTGACAGCAGCGACGATGGTGGGCGTGCTCAAACCGACTTCTTCGCTGACGACGGCCAGGGTTTTACCAGACAGGCGCAGCTGCACCGCGCGTCTGCGCTGTGCGTTGAGATCGTTGGCTGGTTTATCTGTGGCAGTCACGATGTTTGTAGCGGCTTTTTTATTAAATAATTAATGACGAGCTAAGTGTAAATGTTTATTGCAAAGGTTGTTCCAACAATATCTTCATAGCTGTTTTGTTCTCAGTTCTCCATAAAATCGTTATAAAACAATAAGATAAGTTGTTTCTGATATGCTGAACCTGTTTTCTAATATAGTCAGGTTCAACGATGTTTCTATCTTTTCCCTAAAATCCGCCAGGTCCGTCAACTATTTCTCATTCAATCGTTTGCTGCTAGCATTCACCCATGACTAATAACCTCACACTTCCCGATATCGCGGACGCAGCCGCCTGCACTCACTGGCTTGAGGCGTGCCCGGCACATGCACCAACCCCACTGGTCTCGCTTCCGACTCTGGCCAGCCAATTGGGTTGGGGGACTTTGCACGCCAAAGATGAAACCGGCCGCATGGGCTTGGGATCGTTTAAAGCGTTGGGTGGGGCGTATGCCGTGCTATGCATTGTTCGCGAGCGCCTGGCGAAGAGTCTGGGAGCTGAACCCAGTTTGGACGATATACGCAACGCAAAGGGCAGTGCCGCGGTGCAGGGGCTGACAGTGTGCTGCGCCTCTGCCGGTAACCATGGCCTTTCCGTCGCGGCCGGGGCGCGATTATTTGGAGCACAGTGCGAAGTGTTTCTGGCCGATTCGGTACCCGAATCGTTTGCTCAGCGGCTCGAATCCAAAGGGGCAACGGTCGTGCGCGCTGGAGAAGTTTATGAAGATGCCATGGCTGCGGCCGTTCAGCGTTCGTTGGCTGACGATGTCGTACTGGTGTCTGATGCATCATGGGAAGGTGAGATGCACGTGCCTTCATTAGTTATGCAGGGTTATGCTGCGATGGCGGCTGAAATACAAGACACGCTCACGCAAAACTCTGCATGGCCCACCCATGTGGCTTTGCAAGCAGGCGTTGGTGGAATCGCTGCAACGGTCACTGCGCACATTCGGCGTTATTGGCCTGTACAACCTATCATTGTTATCGTTGAACCTGATCAAGCCGCGTGTTTAAAAATGAGTGTAGAAGCTGGGCATTTTTCACGTGCGTCTGGTGGTGTGTCGAATATGGGCAGGCTTGATTGTAAAGAGCCGAGCCTTAGAGCATTCGATGTGCTTAAAGATGCTGCCGATGTTTTTATCACGGTAACCGATGAACAAGCGCTTGCCGCATCTAGCTTGCTTGCTGAGTCTGGTTTGCAAACCACGCCTTCCGGAGCTGCTGGACTGGCCGGAATGAAAACGCTGGAACTGGGTTCAGAGCACAGGGTATTAATTCTGGTGACAGAAGGGAATGTTGCTTGAGTCTGATGGTTGTGCGCTAAAGAGATCCACCCAGTATCAATTCATATACCAGTTCGCCCTCGAGTGTTCTGACACCTTCACTGGTGCCCTCGCGCGCCTGAGCGCAAGGGCTTTTAATCAATATGTTTGGCAATAGTGTTCTCTCTGAATTGATAACACCTGTGGTAAATCGCATACCAATAGCTGGCAAGCCGAGCTGACAACTATCGGGGCCGACCGGTTCCGCATAAGATAAAGACATTTGCGCGCGCTGCCAGTCAGTGCCTTCGTTGGCGGTTATTGTGGCAATGGTTTGTTCGGTTGTGCCTAATACTGACTTAATCGTTGCATGCCATTGATCGGTGGCAATCTCTTCAACAGCAATGATGTACCACTGATTTTCCTGCCAATCGAAGTTGATGTTGCAGGCGTATCCAACATTATCTGTACCAAACGAAAAACAGTCAGAATTTGATGCGTCATCGGCTATCGCAGCTGTGGCGTTTGTTATTTCGAAACGCACTAACCTGCCTTTCTCTAAGTGATTGGTGAATTCAATCTTGGCTTTCGTGGCTGTGTTGAATTGACCTTCTGAAACCAGAGTGACTGAATAATCAGACCGCGCATTCAGATTAGTACTGCGCACTTGCACACGTTGCTCGTATCTGACAACCCGTTGTTCGTAACCGCCGGCGGCGAAGTTGCGCAATTGCTTGACCACATAGGGATAGTTGTCCGGTTCGAGCGCTGGTGGTTCTGATGCTGCATCGTCTATCGCACATTCGGTTGTGGTTAGGCCCTGGGCAATAGTTAAATCGGTACCACGTATGAGTTCGTCCAAATTTGAGAGGTTATCGCAATCAGCATCGAAGCGTGCGTAGCCGCCACTGATGTAATCGAGAGTTGGTTTGATGGTTCGGTTGTTTGGGTCGGCGAAAAATTCGCCGAACTCTTCCAGTACTAAATGTGTACCCGCGTACCATTCAATAAGCAGGCTGTGTGACTGATTTGGTGTTAGTGGTAGATCGACAAGCCATTCGCCGTTAGGAAAGTCGCTGCCGATCACGCGTTTCTCTATACCTGAAACGCTAATGTTTGCCGATATGTCATCGATGGCAATGCTGCGCAATACGTGTGGCGTTGAAGTGATAACCTTGCTGGACTCGGAAGTGAACGCATTTTCTGTCGTGTTGTAGTTCGCACTTTCACCACATGCACAGAGGGCAGATACGATCAGTAACATCGTGATGCGTTGTTGCGTTTTCATGAAAGCGGTTAGCCTGTCCAAGTCAGCGTTTTTCGCAGTATAGTGAGCTTTGGTGATAGGTTAGAGGCTATCAGACTAGAGCTGTGAAGAAAAGTAAACCGTTCAGCGCAAGGTAGCAATACGTCATTGTATAAGTAGTTTAACGTCGACTCGCTTCAGCGTTAATTGACGATAGTAAAAGGTTCTCACAGGTTCTCACTGGGCGCTTGATAATCAGGGTTTCTCGATATTGTCTTGCGTTGTTGAACACGGTAGTTTGTTTTTTACTTAAACGACGGATTGTTTACGTATGAAACTTAGCAACACTGTTGCCTACAAGCACCTGCCACCGAGATCTTTCGGATTGCAACGCCAACAAATCGCCAATGGACATCGGTATGCTGGCAAGCAAAGCGATCAATCACGCGCGCCCTCAATATCCATGTGGGCTTCCGGATCGCCACAGCTTGGCTGCCACGAAGCCAAGCGCGCAGACAGTCAAGCCAGTTACCGCGATTCAAATCAAAGCGATCATAGAAGCGATCATCGAAGCAATAATAGAAGCAATAATAGAAGCGATCATCGAAGTGATCACGGAAGCTATCAGCATTTTCATCGACTGCAAAACAGCGCCCTGACAAAACTTTCGTTGGCTGAATTAGCCGAATCGCCATCATCAATTCGTTTTCTTGAAACAGCTGATCCGGAAAAGCTCAATCCGCCAACACCAACCCATTCAACACCAACCCATGCAACACCCTTCTTGGAAACACCGATGTCCCGCGTAACTCCGTTTTCATCATCGAGTTGCACGCAATCTGCACTGCAAAATGCGCCCCAATGTGCACCTAGAAATGAGCCAACAAGTGAACCAACAAGTGCGCCAACAAGTGCGCAAATAGAGGAGCAGCTGCAACGATTCAAGCAGCAAATGCAGAC
>CAKZUP010000122.1 GCA_937922945.1 uncultured Granulosicoccaceae bacterium | reverse complement strand
CGAAAATACACCAGCGCAAACGCTGAGAGCAACGATATTATGATTTTTCCAATGGCAATACCCAACGCCATTATGAGTGAATTAATCAACATGGTTGATACAGGCACGTTGACACCTGCGAACAAAGCTTTCTTATAATTTTCAATAAAATGCCCACCCGGCAGCAGCGGCATCGGAGGGCTTACAATTTCAGGCTGGGTTATGGTGGATGCGACAAAGGCCAACCAGATAGGAAAGAAAATCACCAACACACCGCAGATCATTAACACATGGGTTAACCAGATAGATGCACCTTTATGCTCTACCATGCCCGATTGATTCTCTGGATTGTTTGAGGCCATTAGTAGTGCACCCTCTTTTCAATAAACTTGAATTGAAAAACAGTTAAGGCACCCACGACCACTAACAACACAACCGATTGCGCCGCCGATGAGCCAAGATCCTGCCCGACAAATCCATCGGAAAAAACCTTATAGACCAGTATGGTGGTAGCCTGTTGCGGCCCGCCTGATGTAATGGTGTGAATAACCCCGAAGGTTTCGAAAAATGCGTAAACAATGTTAACCACCAGTAGAAAAAACGTTGTGGGAGATAATAGTGGCAATACAATGGTGAAGAAGCGCTTCCAGAAATGCGCACCATCAATGGCCGCTGCCTCTATAACGGATTTTGGAACCGATTGGAGAGCTGCAAAAAAGAACAAGAAGTTATAGCTGATTCGGCCCCAGGCAGACGCCACTACAACAAGCCCCATGGCCTCGCCATCGTTGAGTACATGATTCCAGTCGTACCCGAGCTGCCCCAAATACCATGACACTACGCCCACTCGGGTATTAAACATGAACAGCCACAATACGCCTGCGACTGCAGGCGCAACGGCATAAGGCCAAATCAACAAAGTGCGATAGGTTCCGGCACCTTTGATTAAGCGGTCAGCACACACTGCCAGAAATAACGCGGGCACCATCGAGACTAATGTTACTAAGGTTGAAAACAGCGCTGTGGTTACAAAGGATGCTCGGTAGTATTTGTCGCTGAACAGGAACTCGAAATTACCCATGCCAACAAACTGCGAAGAGAGTCCGAATGGGTCTGGAATGAAAAGCGATTGCCAGATGGCCTGGCCCGCCGGGTAAAAAAAGAAGACACCCGAGATGAGTAACTGTGGAAGCACCAATAATAGTGGCAACCACCAGCCTTTAAATGTGACGCGCTTGTCCATGAGGAGGGTTGACAAAGGGCCGCATGAAGCGGCCCATTGTGCTTAAACCAACGCTGTTACTTGTTGGCTTGTTCGAAACGCCGAAGTAGTTTGTTACCTCGTTCAACCGCACTATCCATAGCAGTTTGTGCGTCTTTATCGCCAGACCAAACGGCTTCCAGCTCTTCATCAATGATGCCACGAATCTGATCAAACGAACCTAAACGCAGACCTTTTGAGTTAGCAGTTGGTTCTTTAGCCGTCATTTGAATAACAGCGATATCGGTTCCAGGGTTTGCATCGTAGAAACCATCGGCCTTGGTTTTCTCACCAGCAGCAGTAGTAATGGGCAAGTAGCCAGTATCCTGATGCCATTTGGCTTGAATATCTTCAGACGACAAGAAATTCAAAAACGCAGCAACGCCTTTGTACTCTTCATCTTCATGACCGGTCATAACCCACAAAGACGCGCCACCAATGATGGTGTTTTGAGGTGCGCCTTCTGTGCCTTCCCAATAAGGTAACGGCCGAACTGCAAATTCAAACTGGGCTTCCGAACTGATTCCGGCATAGCCAGCCGAGCTTTCTGTAAACAATGCGCACTCGCCAGCGCGGAAATTTGCGCCGCCTTCGTTACGTCGACCAGCGTAGAAAAACTTACCGTCTTTCGCCCACTCACCCATGGCTTGAATGTGCGCGACTTGTAGCTCGCTGTTGAACGCTAGTTCTGTATCGACACCTGCAAACCCATTGTCTTTGGTTGCAAAAGGCACGTTGTGATATGCAGACAGATTTTCAAGGTGAATCCAGCTCTGCCATGCAGTGGTTAGCGGACAAGAACTACCCGATGCTTTCACTTTGTCGAGCACTTCACCGACTTTCTGCCAGGTTGACAGGTCAACTTCCGGATCGACACCCGCGGCTTTTAACGCATCTTTATTAACCCATAGAACCGGGGTGGATGAATTAAACGGTAGTGAAAGCATGTCACCTTCAGTGGAGGTGTAATAGCCTTTTACAGAACCAATGTATGCGTCTGGATCGAATTCAGCACCGGCATCAGCCATTACTTCATGAACCGGTTTGATTGCGCCTTTAGCACCCATCATGGTCGCGGTTCCAACTTCAAACACCATTAAGACATGTGGCTGTTCTTTTGCACGGAACGCAGCGATACCGGCGTTCAGCGTTTCAGAATAATTTCCTTTGTGTGTCGCGACCACTTCGTAGTCGCTTTGGCTTTCGTTGAACGTCGCGACCTGCTCAGCAACCAACTCGCCCAGACGGCCAGTGAACGCATGCCAGAATTGCACTTCTGCTGCTGCTAGTGCAGATGCACTCCATAAAATCGACGCCGAAACCGGCAATATAATGCTTAAGCATTTTTTCATTATGTTTACTCCTCAAGTGGTGGACGAATTGGTCAGGAGATAAGCTGGATGTTTTCGAAACATTAAACCTACCGACGCAATTCGGTGTATTGCCGGAAGCATCGTGCACAGGATTAAGTCCCCTGTCAATTCATTCCACAAGAGTAACACAGCGTCAATTCTGAAATAGGGGTGCGGTTACTGCAACCGACAGGGACGCACCGAGCTGGTGCGGCAGAACTGGCTGTCACGCTGAAAAGCCGAACATAATAGAGCCACTAACCAACCAGACGCGGCAACGTCATTGAAATTGCCGGAATAAAAGTGATCATCATTAGCGCAACAAAAATGGCGATATAGAATGGCCAGATGGTTCGAACAGCAACCTCCATTGGCAGCTTTCCAACAGCGCAGCCAACGAACAAACAGGAACCAACGGGTGGCGTGCACAAACCCAGCCCCAGGTTCACCAGCAAGATCATTCCAAATTGCAGCGGATCAACACCCAAACTCTGCGCGACCGGCAAAAAGATCGGCGTGCATATGAGAATCAATGCAGCCATATCCATAATCATCCCTAACACCAACAGCGCAATGTTGATCATTAGAAGAATCATAATGGGGTTATCAGTAATACCAGTGAGTAAGTCGATGGTTTTATCAGGCACCTGATAAAACGTCAGCATGTAGGCAAAAGCACCGGCACAGGCGATGAGTATCATCACCATCGATGTTGTGCGAACGGCCTGTGTTACCGCGATGACAAACTTCTCCCACGTCATGCTGCGATAAACAACCACTGTCACAACGAATGCGTAAACCGCGCCGAATGCACCGGATTCAGTTACGGTGAAAATGCCTGTGAGTACACCGCCAACAATAATGACAGCCGTGAACAAACCGGGGATAGCGCTGAAAAAACTAAACGCCAGACCACGCCAACCGGGAAATTTTTCAGCCGTATAACCTCTTTTCACTGCAACAAGATAGGCGGCGGTTGCCAGGCACAAACACATTAGAACACCGGGTACAACGCCTGCCAGAAAGAGTTTTGATATCGAAATACTGCCACCGGCTGCAATAGCGTAAATAATCATGTTATGGCTTGGCGGAATAATGATACCGGCAATCGACGATGTCACGGTGACATTCACGGCGTAGTCGGCGTCGTAACCTTTCTCTTTCATTACCGGTACCAGTATTGAGCCGAGTGCCGAAATATCAGCAACGGCCGAACCTGAGATACCACCGAACAACATGGAAGAAAACACGTTAACAATACCCAGTCCACCACGCACCGCACCCACTGCTGCGGAGGCAAAACGAACCAGACGAATCGCAATACCGCCATGGAACATTAGCTCACCGGCGAAGATGAAAAACGGGATTGCCATGAGTGAAAAAACATTGATACCAGAAATGATCCGCTGAAAACCGATCATCAACGGCAAGCCTTCATACCCAAAGGCCGCAATGGCTGCGATACCCAACGAGAATGCCACGGGTACGCCGATTAATACGCACACGGCAAACAGACCAAGCAGAACAAGAAGTCCCATTACGCAGCCCTACTCTTCAATTGAATCTGTACGAGTGTCACGCCCCTGCAACAATCGCAGCAAGTGACCGATGGAAAACAACATGATTAATCCGCCACCCACAGTCAGTGGCAAAGAGCGTAACCCTTCAGGTAGGTTAATCAGCGGGATCATTGAACCCCATTTAAACTGTGTAAGCTGGGCTCCGTACCACAACATAAGACCACCGAACCCTGCCAGTAGTACATCAGTAATAACGACAAGCAAGGTGCGTATACTCGACGGAACCGCGCTGCGAAAAAACGTCACTGCCAAATGATTGCTATCGTGAATACCCACCGCAGCGCCTAAAAAGGCAATAACCATCACCAGCAACAAAGCCACTTGCTCAACCCATGTGGGGGTAGCGTTTAAAACGTAGCGACCGAAAACCAGCCAACCAAATATCACGGTTAAAACCACGAGTGATGTGCCCGTTATTAACCTGCACACAGCCGCAAGCTTATCGAGCAAAGAGTCGAACCCATTAAGCATAGGACGAATCACTTTTAGATATTGGCATTGAGGTAACTCACATTAATCGGCTAGCGATGTTTAACTCGAAGCTATTTACTTGATACCGCTTATAGGAATGTGTAAGCAAGTGCGCCGGAAAAACCGACGCACCCGATCATATTGGCACAAACGCCGTTGCTCTAACTTAAACGCGTTGCTTATTCAGTCGCTTGAATTAATTCAACCAATGGTTTCAACGCAGGATTTGCCGCCAGATAATTCTCGTAAACCGGCTTCATCGCGTCCTGGAACGGACCTTTATCAGCAATTTCGTTAACGGTAACACCCGCAGCAACCACTTTCTCGCGGCTTGCACCTTCACGTTCTGCCCACAGCTCACGCTGCAGAGCGGATGATTCCTGAGCTGCTTCCATTACCGCCGTTTTCATGTCGTCTGACAAAGCGTTGAACGCATCTGCGTTCACACAAACACACTCCGGAATAATAAGGTGTTGAGAAAGCGAGTAGTAACCTGCCACTTCGAAGTGGCCAGTTGACTCATACGAAGGCCAGTTATTCTCAGCACCATCTACCACACCGGTTTTCAGCGCTTGATAAACTTCGGCGAACGCCATTGGTGATGGATTACCACCCAACTCTGAGATCATGCCGGAATACAGATCGTTGTTCATAACGCGTACTTTCATACCGGTTACATCTTCTGGCGTGTTAACCGGTTTGCCAGCGTTATAGAACGATCGCGCTCCTGCATCGTACCAAGCAAGCGGTATCAAGCCTTTGGCAGCCATACCGTCAGAGATCATCTTGCCGGCTTCGCCTTCTAACACACGAAACATATGCGGCACATCTTTGAATATGAACGGCAAAGACACAACATTTGCTTCAGCGGCGATTGGACCGATAGGACCTAAATTGAAATTACCGATCTGCAGTCCACCTAAGCGAACCTGTTCGATGGCATCTGGCTGGCTACCCAGCGTACCACCATGAAACATCTTCAGTTTAATTTCACCACCGGTTTTTTCTTCAAGCAGTTCACTGAACTTGTCCATCGCCACCGTGTTCGGGTAGCCTTCAACATGGATGTTCCACCCGCGCCAGTCTTCCGCGTGAGCCGTTCCCATGATGCTGAGTGTGGCGCAAGCACCAACTAATAGAGCGGTTATTTTTTTGTACATAAATCCTCCAATTTTGGGGTAGTCGTAGAGCTTAAAACTGCCGGTCAGTTCATATTTGCGATCCCTTTTCGCTGCCATACCCCCTCCAGATGCCTTCTAGAAGGTGATAGTCCAGACGAGCGGGAACAAACGCGAACTAGTATGTTAGTATACGTTGATTGATAGTCTGAATGTCAACCATGAATTCATTTTTTTTATTGATCAGGTATCCGTTACCCATGGCACCGTTGTCAGACCAAACTGATATGGTCGGGAAATGCCAAGACGGTATTCATTTTCAGATTTAGTAGAAATAGTTGGGCTTGCGAAGAACCGAATGTGTATAGAATGTCTAAGAATTATTGGCTAATGAACGTGAACTGGGATAACTAAGGTGTTTGCATGAGCGAGGCGACTGGTACGTTTGAGAGACGTACTACAACCGACGTTGTTTTTGAGCATTTGTACAAGGACATCGTATCTCTTAATATGCTGCCCGGTACAAAACTGTCAGAATCGGAAGTGGCAAACAGGTTTTCAGTATCGCGACAGCCGGTACGCGACGCCTTCGGTCGTCTGGCTAATTTAGAGCTGCTTCTCGTTCGTCCTCAAAAAGCCACACAAGTGCGTGGATTTTCACTTGAACGCATCGCGCACGCCAGATTTATCCGATTAGCCGTTGAACTTGAAGTATTGAACAGAGCTTGTTTAATCTGGGACGACACCCGTGCAGAAGTCTTACAAACACTTATCGACGAACAACGTCTGGCCATGGACGACGGTAAAAACGAGCTCTTTCACACTCTCGATGGACATTTTCACAGCCGTATTTGCGATCTTAGCGGTCATCCGGCTGCGGCCGAAGTCATGTCTGAGTGTCGTCAGAAAATAGACCGTTTGTGTGTGCTTAGTATGGGCAGAGGTAAAGAAGCGGCAACGCTTGTTGATGATCATGCGAATCTTGCCGATGCGCTGGTGCGTCGTTCAATTTCGGATGCAACAGACATAACAAGACTTCATCTGGGGCGTTTAGACGATACCATCTCTCGCATTCACGAAAGCCATTCAGAGTACTTTGAATAGTTGGTTCCTGCTTTGGCATTCAACTGATGCATGCCACTCCAATTTAGCGAAGCTTCCCGGTGTGTCCATACAACGGCATTCGCGTTGCTGTGATCCCCATTCCACAGAAGGATATGAACCAGAGAACTAAACCCGCTAATTAGTCGACTCACTAATACCCCCTAAAAATTACCCCCTAAGAATCCAACGCACCGAGCCCCAGCTGCTTGCGAACATAGCGTTTGTTAAACGCAATGTAGCCGCGCTCGCACTCTTCTACGTGTGATTGAATGAGCTTGTGCAGTACCGGAAGTTTGTGAAACGGTACTGTGGGGTAAACATGATGTTCCGTGTGATAAGGCATGTTCCACGTAAACCAGCGTACAACAGAATTACTTAAAACCGTTCTGGTATTTCGCAGCATATTAGTCGACTGCTCGCAGTCGGTATGCTCTGCCAGCAAATACAATCGGAGAAAAGGCTGCCCGATCAGCAGCGGCACTACCCATACCCACAATAAAACCGCTGTTCCCAAAACCAGGCTTATCGCTAACAGAGCAACATAGCCAGTAAGGTATAGCCACATTTCGTGTCGAACCTTTGCGTTGTCTATGTGCTTTATATAGGGCGCATTAATGGGCCTATAGAGTGAAGACAGCAGCAAACCAATCTGAGCACGCCAAATAGTCATACCGCTAACATGCAGCAACCAGTGTCGAATGCCGGTGGGTTTAACCGATTCTAACTCTGGGTCTTTTTCAGGTAAGTTGGTGTATCGGTGGTGCGCATGGTGGAAATAGCGGAACCAATTAGCGGGCAAAAACAGGATAAATCCACAAATTTGTGCTGCTAAGCGATTTGGCCTGCGTTGAACAAACACCGTATCGTGAACGCATTCGTGCATTAAATGAAATAATGATACAAGTAGTAATCCCTGAACAACTAAACACAATGGCCAAAACACGCCGGCTTGAATGATGTATACCGAGCTCAGGCACAAACACAAAATTAAAACCGATAATCGAGTTATAGCACTGCGATTGTTCAGCGATGTGAGTTGCCGCCTTTGTTCCAAATCAAGCGACTGCAAAAAACGTCGATGGTCTAAAGTCATTTCAAAGCATGCATTCGGTCAATTTAAAACAAAAAAAGGCCGCTCAATTGAGCGGCCTTTTCCAGTATTAAAAAACTTAAAACCGATAGCAAGCTATACCAGCTTCGGTTTTAATCTGGAAGATGATCATTGCTGATCAGGCCACGGTAAATCAAAGCACCGATGATACCACCAGCGATTGGCGCTGCCCAGAATAACCAAAGCTGACCAACCAGTGGCGTGCTAACAGCACCAACACCACCATCACCAAATACATAGGCAATAACAGCACTTGCAGTTGAACGTGCAGGGTTAACACTGGTGTTAGTCACAGGGATACTGATCAGGTGAATAAGTACAAGACCAAGACCGATTGCCAAGCCACCCATTGCAGGCGCCGCTTTACGCGCTGTTGCACCCATGATGATGATCAGGAATACGGCAGTGAGTACCACTTCACATACCAGTGCAGCCATCATGCTGTAACCAGTTGGAGAGTAATCACCATATCCGTTCGTTGCAAATGTGCCTGCTCCATCAGCGATGGCAAAACCATCCTGCCCTGAAGCGATCAGGTAGATAACGTAAGCACCCAAAACACCACCAATAACCTGAGCGATGATGTAACCAGGGGCATGGGCAGCGGAGAATCGACCGCCAAACGTGAGCCCTAGTGTTACTGCTGGATTAAAATGGCCGCCAGATACATGACCAACGGCGTATGCACCTGTTACTACTGTTAAACCAAACGCCAGGCTGACGCCAACAAACCCTATACCTAAACTTGTACCGTTATCACTTGCGCCCCAGTTAGCGGCGAGTACTGCAGAACCGCAGCCACCCAACACCAGCCAGAACGTCCCAAATACTTCAGCAAACAGTGCCCTTGCCATCATAATCAGCTCCTAACTATTTCTTGTTAACTTTAAAAGAAAATGAACAAATCAAACTCAATGCTCAAACGTATTACTTAAAACATGTAATGAAATTAAAGCAATTAAAAAAAGCAATTTGAACAAACGAACCCATGCATATCGAGCGGATAAATATTTGCAACACTGATAAGCCTTCATGATTTAATCGGATCGTAAAGGTTAAGTGCTCGTACAAACATAGTTCACCACCGATATATTATTTATCCATCGGTACCGTGAGGTTCGGCTAACGTTAATCATTAAACCGAATCAACCAAAGCAAGCTATACACAAGTTGCTGCATGTCAATTAAATGCCGTACCATGCAAATAGATACATCAACCTTGCTCGGTTGTCACACGAGCGAGAGTATTGCAGCTGCACACAATCTGGTGTGTATCCTTTTGTGAAATTGATTTGTAATTGCGAATCTATGTGAATGATGTTCACCCAACTCACACTTTGCACTCACGTTTTTGCGTATGCGAAACATACCGTAATCACACTGCTTTCAAATTAAAAGCCGATAGAATAATCACTACGCACGTTACTCATGAAACAGCCGACAAATCATTTATTGAAAAGCGCAGTCATTTCAGAATGCGGACAATTTCGGTATCAGCTTGAACGTCTATCGGCAAAACGTACATCACGAAAATCCACTGTTACATTCATCGGACTTAACCCATCAACGGCAGATGCATCACAAGATGATCCCACCATCAGGCGATGTATACAGTTCGCTCATAGCTGGGAATTCAAAACACTGATCGTGGTTAACCTATTTGCATTTCGTGCAACTAAACCGATTGACCTGTTCAAAGCACCAGACCCCATTGGCACAGAAAACGATGCCTATATCGAACAGGCAATATCACGCGCTTCTATGGTGATTGCATGCTGGGGAGAACATGGCGTCAGGAACGACCGAGCCTGCTATGTACGACGCAGATACCAGCGGCGACTCAGTGCACTGAGAATCAATCGCTCTGGCCAGCCTGCTCACCCGCTCTACCTGCCAGGAAGCCTTAAACCTGTGAAGCTATCGGCATTGGCAGCCGCCTTAAAGAAAAATTGAGCATGAGTGGCTGCTTGGGGTATCATCCCCGCTGACCAACAGGTTCCTTAGGGATTAAACGGGAACGAAGTGTAAAGCTTCGGCTGCCCCCGCAACTGTAAGCAACGATGGCTCTGATTTGCCACTGGAGAAATCCGGGAAGGCAGAGCTCTTGCTCAAAGCACTATGGCTTTGATGCACGTTGCCAGCCAGGAGACCTGCCTGTTTGGATATGACTAACCGCCAAACGGGGTTGATTTGGCAGGCGTGTCTGTGTTCGCTGTTTTGCGTAACTACTGTGTACGCATGGCGCATGGCTCCCTTCACAACCCCTCAGGCTGATGAGGATTGTGCGGGTTGCGCCTTCTGACTGACAAATCATCATTCGATCTCTCGATTCTGTGCAGCGTCGCACCGCTTCTGCTTGCCTGCTCGTTTATTCCGGTATCAGCTCCGTTATCGGCACAAACACAAGCCGATGAATCGCTGGACTCTATCACCGTTATTGCTGAACCCGAACCGCAAACAGGCGATGTACAGCACGCTGAACATGCCGGTACTCATCGACATATAGAACGGCAGGAGCTGGAACGACAAGATGTCATGTTGGGCGACATTCTGGCTCATGAAACGGGTGTGCAATTCAGGCAAGTGGGCGGATTGGGGACTCTGACAACCGTGACTCTGCGTGGGGCCAGTAGCGCAGCCACCGGCATCTACCTTGACGGGATACTGCTCAATAGCGCCGCGAACAGCACCGTTGATTTATCTTTACTTGAGCTTCTGAATTTGTCTGCTGTGGACATCTATCAAGGTGCCGCCCCTGCACCGCTTGCCGGCTCAAATTTAGGCGGAGCCATCAATCTACGCAGTATTTCTGCATTGAACAAAAAAACCAGCACAAGCGCTTCGGTGACTGGTGGTAGTTTCAATACCAATCGATTTCAATTTTCTCATCGCTCAACCCACAACCGTTGGGATGTTGTTGCAGCAGCAAGCCGGGAAAACAGCGATAACGACTTCAGTTTTCTCAACAATAATGCCACGCCGCTAAATCCTGATGACGATACCGTCGAAAAGCGAAACAATGCGCAGACGAAAAAGCTCAGTGGACTTGGACGCATCGGATTTCAATGGAATAAAAACAGACGAAGCGATTTATTGATTCAAGCATCCACGCGCAAATTAGGCGTACCCGAATGGTTGAATGATGAAGACAACGAAGCCTCCTATGACAACGATACGTTGGAAATGCAACTGGTCACACGGTTTGACGCCATCGGTAACTGGAATACCTCCCTTTCCCTGTTTCAGCATAATCAATCGAGCCATTATCTTGATCAGTTCGGGCAAGTAGGTTTAGATCTGCAGAACACACAAAGTCAGGCACGAACGTCCGGTATTAAATCTTACTGGGAGCACATTGGCGATAAGGGCACGTTCTCTTTTAATGTATCGTTTCGAAATGAATCATTGGATTCTACTGATTCTCTGACAAGCAACCAGAACTATGAAGTTGACCGACGCTCGGTGGCAGCCGGTATGCAGTACGCCTACTTCACCTTCAACGACCGGCTGCTTTTTACACCATCACTGCGTTTTCATTCTGTGGATGACGACTACTCAGGAATTAGCCGATCAACAGAAAACAGTCGCACCGATAGTGTGATAACGCCACAAATGGGCGTGCGTTTCAATGCCAGTAAAACACTAACGCTGCGTTCGTCTCTTGGGCAATTCGCTCGCGAGCCATCTTTTTCAGAATTATTTGGTAGTCGCGGCCTCATCCTTGGTAACAGTAACCTGGAACCCGAAAAAGGCATCAATGCGGAGCTGGGCTTTAGCTACGAACCCAATAAACAGTATCGATTAAACGCGACTGCATACGCGAGCCTACGCGATGAACTTGTGGTGCTGGTTTTCGATTCTCAAGGCGTTGGTCGTAGCGTGAATAGCGGTGAAGCACGAATTTACGGCGTTGAACTCGACAATAAATGGACGATCAATAAGCAGTGGCAGGTCAGATTGAATGCAACGTATCAGATCAGCCAGAACATCGCCGAAAACCCCGCTTTGAATAAACGTGAGTTACCGGGTGAAGCTCGACTCAATTCGCACGCAAAATTGCAATATCAGACAGGCAGGATACGCACGTGGGCAGAGTCGAACTACAAAAGCGACTTTTACTACGATAGCGCGAATTTACTTCCTGCAAAGCAGCACTGGATACACAGCACCGGCATAGAGTATCAGTGGCGAAAATTTCAGTTCGGCCTAACCGCAAACAATATCAGCAACACGCGGACGCAGGACTTCAACGGCTTCCCAAGACCGGGACGCTCTTATTACTTTTCGATCAACGTCGACCTATAAACCGATTCTAATGGAGAATAAAATGTTGTTAAAACGTGGCCTATCGGCCTTTAGAAGTAGCGCTGCACCGCTGGTGCTCGTAACCTTTGTCCTGCTAACGGCCTGCAGCTCCAATGATGACTCAGATAACGCTGGTGATGATGCAGGTGGCGACACAGCCGGCATGGAATCCACAGCAGGCACAACCACCGATGGTACCGGTTCAACCGCTGGAGAACAGACCGATGGCGGCGGCGATACTGCCGGCGGCGACACCGAAGGCGGCACGGACGCAGACAGCGTTCAAACAGAATCAGTCGCATTTGCCGCAACTGCATCATTTCCATCAGGACAACTGGTTCGGATCTCTTTAGCAGATGGATACACCGTTAACGGCTCCTATCCTGCCACCACCAGTGACATACGGGCGGAAACCGATGGTGAAACCATTTATCAACTAGGCCGTCTCGATCTGGACTCATTAACCAAATTCGATCCTGTTGATACATCTATCGTGGGTTTTCAGTACTCCGTTAACGGAGACGAAACGGGCGCTAACCCTCACGATGTGGTATTCGCCAGCGAAACCAAAGCGTATGTGTTGCGCTATGGCAGCCCGATTGTGTGGGTAGTGAACCCGTCTGCTGATAATCAAAGTGGATTTCTGACAGGTTTGATTGATCTGTCGGCCTACGACCCAGACCCAAATGATGCGGATAATTCACCAAAGCCTACTTCCGGAGTTATTGTCGACGATAAATTGTTTGTGCTAATGCAGCGATTGAGTGGCTCTAATGGATTTCAACCCATTGAACAGGGGTATGTCGCCGTTATTGATACCACGAGCGATACTGAAATCGACACCGGTAAGGGCGAAGCAGATAACCTGTTTGGAATTCCACTGGGAAGCTTAAACCCGACCAATATTCGTTACAACGAAACCACAGAGGAAATTTACTTAACCTCGCGCGGCAATATATTTGTTGAGTTTAATATGCTGCCAGGCGACCCCTATACAGGTGGTTTGTACGCTATCGACGATGCCACATACGACCTTAGCAAGCTACTCGATGATGGTGACGAAGCAACCAATAATGGTATGGGTTTCATTGAACGTACCTTCGTTATCAGTGATGACAAAGGTTACGTTAGTCTTTACGCAGCACAAGCGCCAACCGACGGCTCTAGCCGCTCTGTTCTACACACATTCAACCTTGCAACCGGAGAACTTGGAGAACCTGTTGCCGCGTTGAACGGACAAACCGTTACCACTATGACAATGGGCAGTGACGGGTTCGTGTGGGTCGGCGTTAATAATGGCAGCGCCCCGGGGTTTATTCGTTTGAACCCTGAAGATGATACGGCAGTTGAACCTTTTATCGCCACAGAGCTTCCGCCTCTTAACGTGGTCTTTATCGATGTGCCACAAGACGTTCCTGCGGAATAAGCCAAGTAACGTTAATGGCACCCCGTGGTCAACAGACGCCTGGTATGCAATCAAATAATCGATTGTTACTGGTGCTGAGCTTGCTGGTTATCGCGCTTGCGGTAACCAGCTTGATTGTCGGTTCTCAGTCTATTGACCTGAAGCAAGCGCTTGCTGATCAATTCAATAACCCCGATAGTGCAAGCGCCATTATATTGCGCGAAATTCGTTTTCCACGCATGCTCATTTCGATTGTTATCGGTGCATCATTGGGTGTATGCGGGGCAGCGATGCAGGGACTTTTACAAAACCCACTTGCCAGCCCTGGTTTGGTTGGTAGCGCAAGCGGCGCTGCATTAGGTGCTGTGTCTGTTTTGTATTTCTCAACATCGATTGCCTCCATACAACTGATTCCTATAGCCGGGATGCTCGGTTCACTTATGGCCAGTTTGTTGGTGTATTTGCTTGCAGGCCGCAGTGCCGGCATTACCACGCTAATACTGGCAGGGGTTGCGGTCAATTCGCTCGCCACAGCAGGGTTGTCTCTACTGCTCAATCTTGCGCCTAGCCCGTATGCTGCGCAAGAACTCATACTGTGGACACTCGGCGATTTAAGCGATCGAAGCTTTAACGACTTATGGCAATTGCTGCCCTGCACTTTGCTCGGTTGGGCATTGCTACTGGGTATCGGTCAACCTTTGAATACGTTAACGCTAGGTGAATCGACCGCCAAAAGTCTTGGCGTGAGGGTAAACCATCTGCGCTGGCGTGTTTTCATTGCTGTAGCCTTAAGCGTTGGAGCCGCTGTATCGGTAGCTGGCATGATTGGTTTTATCGGATTGGTAGTTCCACATCTGCTACGCCCTTTCGTTAAACACGAGCCTGCCAGACTTCTAAGCGTCTCTGCACTGGGAGGAGCTGCCATGCTATTGGCCGCAGATATAGGCGTAAGACTGATACCAACGCAGCAAACCTTAAAAGTCGGTGTACTAACAGCATTGGTGGGTGCACCCTTCTTTTTCTACTTGATACTGCGTACCCGTAAACAATACCACGGCTAAGCGCATGAGCGACGAATCAAGTAAATCAACAGAATCAGGTGCGTTGCTTAGCGCTGACCACTTGAGTTATACCGTCGGTCATGACGATATTGTTCATGACGTAAGCCTCGATGTCTTGCCAGGTGAACTTGTCGGGCTAATCGGCCCCAATGGTGCTGGTAAGTCCACACTACTATCGATGTTGGCCGGTCTGCAGCAACCAACTAACGGTGCTGTGCGTGTTCGCGAAAAACCACTGCAGCAGTTCTCAATAACAGAGCGCGCCCAAATCATCGGCTGGTTGGAGCAAATCGGTGAAATTCATTGGCCGCTATCGGTACGCAGATTAGTTAGTTTGGGTAGATTCCCACACTTGGCGACCTGGCAAAAGAACAACGCCAAAGATGAACAAGCCATTCAACGCGCACTAGAGCTAACTGATTCGAGCCATCTTCAGGAGCGTGACGCAATGACGCTGTCAGGTGGCGAACGTGCACGAGTGCTAATGGCACGTGTGCTGGCTGCTGAACCCAGCTTGTTACTCGCCGATGAACCCGTTGCCGCACTCGACCTTGGTCATCAATTACAAACAATGGACGTATTGAGAAATTTTGCCAACGGACACAAAGCCTGCATCGTGGTTTTACACGACTTATCGGTTGCAGCACGATACTGCGATAGGCTGTATATGATGGATAAAGGGAAGATTGCCGCTAGTGGAAATGCCGCTAAGGTTTTAAGTAACGACAATATTCGTCGCGTGTACGGCGTGGATGTTATCGCAGGATGCGAATCAATCCCATGGATAGTGCCGCATAAGATTGTTGACCAAGACAGTTAGCCGGGATTGAGTTGGAACCGACGTACGCAAGTTAAATTGCGTTGTTCTCAGCGCTTGACCAGACTTACGCAGACTTACGCAGACTTACGCAATTGTTCTTGTAGTAGCTGCTTAAATTCCGCATCGGGAAGGGGTTTGCTGCAAAAATAACCTTGATATTCCTCACAGCGTAACGACTTGATATGCGCGAGCTGATGATGCGTTTCAATGCCTTCAGCTACAACGCTTAAACCCAGATCGTGCGCAAGTGAAATAACGGCTTTCACTATCGGCATTTTGTCACTGACACCTTTGATTTCCTTGATGAACGAGCGATCAATTTTCAGTTGATCGAGTGGGAAGCGTTGCAAATAGCTTAGCGATGAATAGCCTGTTCCAAAATCATCAATGGAAATTTTCACACCCAGATTTTTCATCTGTTGAAGCTTAACAATGTTAGTCTCGGCATTTTCCATGATCATATTCTCAGTCAGCTCAATGATCAGTGCATCAGCAGGTAAACCGCTATCTTCCAACGCCCTATTCACAATAGCGATAAAATCCAATTCATGCAGCTGCCTAATCGACACATTAACCGCTATTTTAAAATCATCGAAACCCAACTCCCGCCACTGCTGTGCTGCTCTGCAGGATTCTCGTAGCACCCACTCACCTATCGATACGATCATGCCTGTATCTTCAGCTAACGGTATGAAATTAACCGGCGAAATTAGACCAAACTCCGGATGCAGCCACCGAACCAATGCTTCCGCACCAATAACTTTCCCGCTCTGAACATCGACCTTGGGTTGGAACACCAGGAAAATCTCGCCGTTCTCAACCGCTGTGCGCAGCCCGTTTTCCATGCTTAACAGTTCGCGCGCCTTCTCATCCATTTGCTCTGAATAAAAGGCAAACTTTGTGTCCCTGCGAGATTTTGCATGCAACATGGCGGTTTCAGCGTCGTTAAACAAATTCTCAACGCTTGCAGTTTGCTTCGTTAACGTAGACACACCAATACTCACCGTAAGATAAATATCCTGGTCTTCCACCACGAACGGTGTTTCAAGCACTTCGACAAACTGCTCAAGTAAATCAGTTAATAGTTCACAATGCGAATCAGAAGATATAATTGGCATCAATACTCCAAATCGATCACCACCTACGCGTGCGATGGATGAACCTAGTTGAGTATCATTTTCTATTAGACTATCTGGTACGTTGTCGAATATTGTTTTTAGCCGCTCGCTAAAAGCCCACAGCACTTCATCGCCACGCTCCGGCCCAAGTGAATCGTTTATTGCTTTAAAACGATTAATATTAAACAAGAGCAACGCTGCCTGATCATCAACTTTATCGATTTGCTGTAAAGCGCGAGTTAAAACCTTAGTAAACGACAAGCGATTAGGTAGATCGGTAAGCGCATCAAAATTCAGCATACGCTGCAAGTAGGCTCGCGACGACAGGGTATTTCGCATACGCAGCGCAAGCTCACTGGCATCGACTGGTTTTGATAGAAAATCGGTTGCACCAAGCTGCAATGCTTGTAGCTTGGTATCAGCATCTTCAGATGATGTGAGTACAATGACAGGAATGTTTTTGAGCTCTTCATCGAGCCGCATCTGTCTGAGAATATCAAACCCTGTCACCTCTGGCATAACCAGATCAAGCAGCAGTACATCAGGGGACTCGGTTCTAATTCCTTCAATAGCAAGCTTTGAATCAGACAAAGTAACGAAACGATTGTAGCCTTCAGATTCCAGATGAACTTGTAACACTTCCATGTTCAAAGGTTCATCATCGACCATCATGATTTTCGAATTGCCCATAAGCTGCTGCGCTTGCGCAAGAGCGTCCTCATGGGTAGTTTGTAGTTTCAGTTCGGTCACTTCAATCCAGTCATCAAATTAACTAATCAATTGAGAAAATCGTGCGACTCATTTTTAACAAAAACGATTACGCTGATTTTTCCAATGGCTCTAACATTTCCCAACCGATGTTAATCCGCTGAGCATAGTCATCCACTGCCTCCAAGGCCTCATTACATCCCTGTTGATCAAGAGCTTTGGCGCTGGCTTCCAATTCACTTGCAAGCATCGTAAAACCATCAAATCCGACATTGCCAGCAGAGCCTTTCAACCAATGCGCAAGCTCTGCGACTTCCTCATAACCCTCTTCGTCAAGTGCAGATCGAATTGCGATCAGCTGCTCATGAAGTCGAGGCATAAACTTCTCAACGATGCCACGAAAACGCGGGTTGCTCATGGGTAAAGAGCTGATTACCGGTTCGTCACTCATTACTCTGCTTGTATCGACCTGTTGGCCCTCCGATTCAACCGCGACAACCGAGTTAGAGCCTTTCATGCCCGTTTCGGGGAGTTGGCTCACGCTTTCACCGTCAGAATGCGACTGGCTTTCACCGTTATCCAGGAACTCAATACGCTCTTGAATACTCTGTATTTCAAATAACATGTGTGCACACTGCCCGGCATCTTCGGCTTTGGCTGCCAGTTCAAGCCCTTTGGCCGGTGCAGCGAACTGGGCAAAACCAACCGTGCCTCCCGAGCCTTTTAACCAGTGCGCAAGTCCTGCAAGCTCGTCGTAATTCCCGGTTTCCAGACAACTGTGCATCTGTTTAACCTGCGCATCCAGACGCTCTGTGAATTGCTTTGCAATGACTTCAAACTTCGGATTCTGTGCTGCCATAGTGCTGTGCACAGGACCACTGTCCAAAATCGCTTGAACATCGGATTCATTTGCCTGTGCGGGCCCGTCACCGTCCGGCAAAGATTCAGATTCGACAAAGGTTCCACCGAGCAGCTCGGCCAATAGCTCGGTTAGTTGATCCAGATCGATAGGTTTGGTCATGTAATGTGAAAAACCAGACCCTATTACTTTCTGCTCATATCCTTTCATGGCATTGGCCGTAAGTGCAACGATGGGTAGTTTCATGCCTTGATCGCGCATTGCTGCTACCGCTTGATAACCATCCATTACCGGCATCTGGATATCCATGAGTACGACATCGTAGTCGCCCGCTATAGCAGCATCGAGCCCTTCTCTACCATTCTCGGCCGTGTCAATATCGATACCCAGATCGTTCAAAACAACTGTCAGTAACTCTCTGTTTTCGGCTCCATCGTCAACAACCAAGGCTCGACTTTGAGGAAACGTCCAGACCTTTTTCGACAACGTTTCAATTTCAGAAAACGATTCATACACTTCATCGATGGAAAGCATAGGCAAATCGCCAATATCCCCAACCGGGAGAGTCAGCATAAATGTGCTGCCTTCACCTTCAGTACTGGTAACCACAATATCGCCTTGCATGGCCAAAGCCAGCTTTCGACTTATGGACAAACCCAAGCCAGTACCACCAAAGCGTCGCGTTATCGATGCATCTGCCTGTATAAACGCTTCAAAAATAGTGGAAAGTTGTTTCTCAGTCATGCCAATACCGGTATCGCTGACGGCTATTTGCATGCGCGGATCCGTTGGATCGTCAGTGCAGTCGAGTCGGACCGTTACCGTACCGGATTCAGTAAACTTAATGGCATTACCGACCAGGTTAGTCACAATTTGGCGTAACCGAGAAGGATCGCTAAGAATATGTTGTGGTAACGCAGAAGCGACTTCTACCTTTAGATCTATGCCTTTCTCAGTTGCTTTCACTTTCAGCACATGAACAACTTCGTTGGAAATATAGGCAGCCTGACAGGGGATAGACTCTACTTCCATAGCGCCCGACTCTACTTTGGATAAATCGAGCACATCGTTTATAAGTTCGAGCAAATGCGTCCCACTATTTGAGATAGTGGCTAAGTGACGTTGCCGCTCTTGCTCAGTCTGATTCAGGTTGCGTTTAAGCACCTCCGTAAAACCAAGAATGGCCGTCATGGGAGTTCGTATTTCATGGCTCATGTTAGACAGAAATGCGGTTTTCGCTTCATTCGCCGCTTCCGCTTCTTCCATGGACTGCCGCAACAACAGCTCTTTTTCTTCAAGCAACGTTACATCATCCATACTAATAAGCACACCGCCTACCTTGCCTTTGGCACCCATAACGGGTGAGCAGTTAACAATAAATTTTCGTTCTTCATCATCTTTATCTTTGTAACCAACCATATCCATTCTGGTGGGTTCGCCAGTTCTGAAAGCTTGTTGCCAAGGAAAAACCGGGTGGTCTTCATCTTGCTGCATCCACGGTAAGGTATCGGCTCGTTGACCTAACAGGTCGTCTGCGTCCCTACCGTTCAAATCGGCGAAGGCTGCGTTTGCCAACACGATATTGCCTCGACCGTCGATAACAAGAAGCGATTCCGCTATCGTGTCTAAAGCTGACCGTACTCTGGCTGGCACAGCCGTCGACGGGTTCAGCTCCTTCAGCATTTTTCCGAGATAAAAATAAAACATGGGAAAACTGATCAAGCCAATAAAGGCCATAAGGCTGAACGACGATTGCCGGAGCTGTTCGAGAAAAGACATTTTCTTCGGTACAGCGAATTGAAAGTGCATTTGCCCCCATTCTTCATCCCCCCTTAACAAAGGAACAGTGACTATTGAACCAGTGGTCAAGGAGGTGGACAGTTCCGTTTCATCCAGAAGTTCTTTGGTGTACAGAGCCATGTCTTTACTGCCCTCTTCAATACCGAAGTACACACGGCTATTGTCAGAGGCACGGTGCAATTCCACGGCATTTAAATCCGCATTTCGCTGCACAATAAACTCAATAGAACCGCGCATGCCCGGCAAATCACCACGCTTGAGCAAAATGGAACTGGAAGAAGAAACTGCTTCGGCTAATGCAACACGACCTTCCATCTGTGCACCAAGCCGATCAGGCACGAAGCCCAGAAACATCGATAAGAGGACCACAGCGGTTAACAGTGAAGAGAGACCGAACGCAATATGAAATCGCGGGGAGAAAGAAGGCAGTCTTCGGTAGTACGATTTTAGCTTCGTGAACATGGCTGCTTCACATGAGTCCGTTTAGAGTAGAAGCCAGTCCGTTCAAACACCAAGGTGTGGAATATTTGACGCACGCCAACTTCTTATTCGTATAAAATCGGCAGTAATCCACAAAACTTCAGTGATGGATGAACAACATGCGTTACTACTTGCCGACGATGACAATGCCGTTTTTCATAGAGCTTGTGGCCAAGTTCACAAAACGGTTTATACACAACGATCACGCCCTTCAACTTCTGCAGCGCTTAGTCCTGAACACAAAATGTAGCTAAGCGAAAGTAGCTGGAACCAAACCGCCTACAACGAAAACAACTAAGACGAGAAGAAATCGACCTGGCACCGAACACCACTAGGCACTTTCATTTCAGGGTTATCCAACACCAACCGCACGCCGTATGTCGCGCTGGCAGCATCGGCAACAGAATCTATGCGTCTAACATGCGCTTCAAGAACTTGATCATCAAAACCGGGAGCAAGCAGTGTTACACCACCTCGCATACCGGATTCAATTCGTCCCAGATACTCAAGAGGCACGATAACTTCAACGTGCAATGGATTAAGCTGGGCTATTTCATACACAGGGTCGTTATCAACGTATTCGCCTGCGGTTTTGAATCGTTTGGTCACTGTACCCTCAATCGGGCTTATAATCATTCGACGCTCCAGAGCTGCACGATCACGTTCCGCGCGCAGTTGAGCGAGTCTTAAGTTTTCGCGTTCCTGACGCACCTGAAGTTGCGCTATACGCGACTCAGTTTCTACCTGATCCATATTTTGCTTTGAGATGGATGATGTTTGCACCAGCGATGCGTTTCGTTCGCGAGTGCGCGATCCGAAAGAGGCGGTGGTTTGTCTTAGCTCCACACCGGTACCATGTGCAGCCAATTCCTCTGAAATGGCCAGCGCAGCTTCTTCAACACGTGATTCCAGCTTCGCCATAATAGTACCGCGACTGACAAAGTCAGATTTATCGTAACTGGTTGCAGCGATTAATCCGGGTACGGCGGAGCCTAGCCTGACCACCGCACTGGGTTCCACCACACAATCCATATCGGACAACACTTCTTTTCCGGCACTGGCCATTGAAGCCGTGACAATGGTCAACAGCAACGCTATCGAACACAATCCGAATGGCAACGCATTATCGCGAATAACACCCAATGTGCTAAGCGCATTGGCCTCGTGCTGAGGTTTTCTGAGCGGCTTTGATTTTCTCATTCGCACATCTTTTGTTGTTCTATTCATTCGCCTACCGCTAAACGGTTAATTGTTTCAGCAGAAGCTGCCGCGTGGATCTCCACCATCTCTTACCCAAAGATTCAGGATGATGATGCAGCGTGACATAAGCTCTACCCCCAATGCCTGCTATCTCTGCCTTTTCAGGCAGCGTTAGCTCAATATGAAATACCCGCTCTAGCGTTTTCAATTGATCATCTGTTTGCGAAGCAACTGCTATGCCGCCACGCCCGTTATAAGCTAGCGCGGGGCTCGGAAGGGTATCCTTTGCGGCAGGTGTTTGACGCGTCAAGGTTGCATCCAGATTCTGATCGAACCGATCTGCTAAACGCACGTTTGCTTGCTCCACGCCCGCCTGCAGTCGCTCGACGCGTTGCTGTGTCAGAACAGCTTTAACCACAAGATCGTGTTTGTCTACAACGTAAGCCAGCAAATCGCCCTGCTTAACCCGCCTGCCAATCACCGCCACTTTTTCATCAATAACAAACTGCCCGTCATTTGCTGCTATGACATCGAGTTGATTTGCTCGCGCTTGCAAGCTATCCAGTTGTAACTGCAAGGACTCAATATCCTGAGCAAGCGAATTGGCTTTTGCCGTATCCAGCTGCTGCATACTCCGAAACGCTACCTTTGCCGATGCAAGCGCAGCTTCTGCTACTTTTTTTGCGGTCTGTAATTCCGGTGCGCTTAGGCGCATAAGTACTTGTCCGGCACTAACATCATCGCCAGGGGTTACCAATAATTTTTCTATGACACCTTCCTGTCCTGCGAATACTTGCGCTTGATTCGGAACCCAAACCACACCTTCGGCGCGAGTTGAAGAAGGCATCGGTAATAACGCAACAAATAACATCAGGATGCACACTATCGAGAGCGTAAGCCCGACGGTACGTGATCGTACATCAGCAATTTCAGGGGAATTGCGCAAGTAGTGAATAAGCTTAATAAGTGGATTAACCAGCAGCTGGTATAACGCAAACAGCGCCAGCGCCACGCCAAGCACAAAAAACTGAGAAGCCAGAAAAAGCGCTATAACCACTGTAATGAAGCAGCGATAAGCAGCGGCAAGCACGCCGTAACTGAACAGCCAAACACGTTCGCCACGCCCTCTTACCGGCGATTGGGCAGCACTAATTCGGTAAACATATCGTTTGAATAAATAACGGCAATAGCTTTGAGCGCGAGAGGCAAGATTTGGCATATCCAGCGCATCTTGAAGAATGTAATACCCATCGAACTTCAGCAATGGATTAGCGTTAAACAACAACGTTGAAACTGAACCCATGACAAATATCGCAAAACCAATATCCCTGATGTAGCCTGGTTGCACCAGTAAGAAGATAAACAAGCCAATCGCTGCTAACGTGCATTCGGCCAACATACCCGCAGCGCTAACCAGTATTCGCTGATACTTACTGGGAAACATCCAGGCATCGGAGGCATCAACATAGGGTATGGGCATGAGCACCAGAAACGTGATACCTGTTTCGTGAACCGAACCACCCCAGCGCTTTATAACCAGGGCATGCGCCAGCTCATGAATGGCTTTTAGTGCCGGATACATTAGCCCGTAAAGCCACCAATGCGTAGGAGAGGAAGCCACACGCGAAAATTCTTTTACAATTAGAGCACCATTGGCGATGCTTGCAGCCAACGCAACCATGATAACGCTCACGACGCTCACAACTAACCATCGCCCGAACAACCATTGCGTCTTATCGATCAGAACACGCAACCAGTTATCCGGATTATGTAGCGCAAATTTGATCGCCAGAGGATTGCTAAAGCGACCTTTACGCAGCTGCCGGGCGTATCGGCTATTTTCCTGCAACAGTCGTTCTTCTTCCTGCGGCGCTCCCAACGTCATCATACCGCTGGAACACAGAGGTCCAATCAACCCGCTAACCTGCTCCACAGAAAACCCCAATTCAGCGCTTTTGTGAAACAAACTCTCAAGCGTTTGCTCGCCATCAATTAAGTCGAGGAACTCAGCCGCCGATGCATTTAAACGCAGGTGTTCACCGTTGGCGGAGTTTTTCAATATGAGCCATCGTTCGGAGCGCTCGGTGCGAGATTCATATTGAATGTTAGGCGTGAGGCCGGGTTTACTTTGTTTCAGTTTTTCCCAGTCGGGCGCAGGCGCACTCATAGCAGACCCACCTTCCAGGCCACATAGCGCAGCTTGTTCACCATCTTATGGGTGTACACCCAAAACAATGAACGCTGACCAATAATCACTTTACCGACACCTTCCATTCCCGGTCGCAACGCGTTCGCATCTCCTTCAATGTTGGCGGGTACTCGAAAAGCACTGCTACCTTTAACCGACACAGCCACCGGCAATACATCGCCTAGTTCCGCTTGCCAAACTGTGGTGGGCAACGCCGCCATGCGAAGCTGCGCTATTTGTTGAGGCTCGATGTAGCCAATGTCGTGCTCATCGACTTTCAACACCAGACGGTATTGTTCAGCAGATGCGATTTCAAACAGAACATCACCTGCGGCCACGGGTGCTCCCAATGATTGCGTCCAGTCTCCATCAAGTAAAACACCATCGAACGGTGCTCTGACTTCACTGCGACGAAGTTGCTGTTCGATCAGGGCGATTTCAGCCTCCACGCGTTTTGCATCGGCACGCAAACGACTTAATTCATTGCGATCGTGAATGGCCAGTGCCTGCGCGTATTCCTGTTGGTTTTTGATCTCTTCGCTGCGCCACTTTTCAAGCGCCAACTGTAAATCCTGCCCGTCAATTTTTGCCAGCAAGTCGCCTTTGCGCACTTCCTCACCGGCTCGCGCATGTGCAGATAAAATGAATCCGTTCTGAGCTGCAACCAACACTTGTCGATCTGAGGCTTCGATAAAGGCATCGGCTGAAACCCGATGCGTTACCGGAATAATGAACGAACCAATCAGGCAGCTAAATAACACGACGCCAAGCCAGCGCCGCTTACTCCAGCTGTTTATATACTTCATCTGCGCGATGTGATGTCGCAGTGAAAGTATCAGCTTCTGGCGTAACGGTTGTTCGTGCGCCCGGGATAACTCGAGCAAGCTGGCTGAACCAGACACGGACTGTTCTATCGCATCCGCCTGGGCAGCGATAAACGGATTGTCTTTGGCACGTTCAAGCACCAGAACAAATTTATCGGCGTTAGAACCCGGCATAGTAAACGAGAGCAGCGGGTGCTCACCCTGGCTCTTATAGTATGCCTGCTGCGAAGGTGTAGCCACTCCACTACCGTTCGGGTATATCACACGCTCTGATTCCATCGTATCAAGCATCAGTGCACACAGCTGTCGCGCAATCTTGCGTCGATCATCAACTTTAGGCTGACCTGACATCGCAATTAAGCGTAGCCTTCGTCCATCATGACAACCCAGAGACACACGCACACAGCCACATAGATTCGCCATGCTATTAACCAGCGTGAAGGCCATTGCGGTAAACGTACCATGACGTTGTTGAGCGCCAACCAGAGCTTGTGCCAACTGTGCCTCAGGCAAGGCTTGCTGAACTGCGTCAGATTGCCGCGCATCAGCGGGTACTGCCGAACTTGATTCACGCAGCTGTACAGCAGCCCATTGCGTTAACCGTACAGCTGTATTTTGCTGAACACTCGTTAAACCCGTGCTCAGCATAACCAGTACATATGGCTGCTGGTTTGCGCACTCAAATGGAATGGTTAAAACCGAAAGCTGCTTATCGGTAGCATCGTTAACGTAAATCGCTTGCTTATGATGCACGCTACGCAATACGGCATTGTCGACCGATTCTATCGCTTGTGACTCGGATAGCTGTTTAACAGGCGGAGTCTGGGCGCACTGTTCTACCGCTTGGTTTGGCTTAACCCGGTACAACTGCAGTTGACTCACATCCGGCAGCATTTCATGCAACCAGCTGAGCCATAGCGTATCAACCGAGCCCGTCAAGACCGATGCTTCCGGCTCTGAAATAGGTCGTTCTTTTTCTAACTGTGGTGTTTGCATCTACGACGCCGTGTTGACTGGCTGATTAGCTGTTTACACGCTAACGAGTTTTTAAACTTTTTTTCAACTTTTGCAACTAATGAGCCACTCCGGGCCCAAACCAGCCCTATGGCCGCTCGCCTGGCCTTATACGCAGAAAAATAACGGCTTAAACGACAATATCTGTCAAAATAATGCAAAACATATGACTGGCATCAGGCATTCACTGAGGTAGCAAACGCTATGAGCGAACTATTGAACGAGCTACGCAGCATTGTTGGCGATGCAAACGTTCTGGATCAGCAAACAGTTGCGCTTCGCGCATCTCATTTCTGGGATTCAAGCCCCATGCAGGCGCACGCATTGGTCAGGCCCTCGAACACCGATGAAGTCAGCGCCGTACTAACGGCCTGTCACGCTGCTGGGCAACCCGTTGTTACCCACGGAGGGCTGACCGGCTTGGTTGATGGTGAAAAATCCCATAACAATGAAATAGTGCTATCACTGGAACGTATGCGTAGCATCGAATCGGTCGACGTTGCCGGTCGGACAATGACCGTGCAAGCAGGTTGCATTCTGGAACAGGTTCAGCAAACAGCCAGCGATCACGGCTTACTTTATGGTCTTGATTTGGGTGCGCGCGGTTCATGCACCATTGGTGGCAATATCTCAACTAACGCAGGTGGGCTATCGGTATTACGTTACGGAATGACACGCGAACAAATTCTGGGTTTGGAAGTTGTGTTGGCAGACGGTACTGTATTGAGCTCCATGAATGCCTTGTTAAAGAACAACACCGGCTACGACCTGAAACAATTATTCATTGGCAGCGAAGGTACCCTCGGTATTGTTACGAAAGCGGTACTCCGACTACGCCCTGACACACCCACGTGCAATACAGCGCTGTTGGCCTTCGATAAATTTGAACAGGTAACTGCTGTTCTATCGCATCTATCCGCTACCTTAAACTCGCAACTGAATGCGTTTGAAATTATATGGAACGATTTTTACTGTCTCTCTACGAGTGACACAACCACGGATTCGGTTCGCGCCCCGCTATCCAGCAATTATTCGGCTTATGCCATTGTCGAGTCACGAGGCGCAAACGCAGTAGCCGATCAGAAGGTGTTTACAGAAGCACTTGAACAAGCGATGGAACAAGGCAATATTGTGGATGCGGTAATTGCACAATCGGAAAAAGAGCGTGCACAAATTTGGACCATACGCGAAAACGTTGATGTTGTGTTACGTCACGACCCAGCTTTTATTTACGATATAAGTCTGCCTATTGCGAGTATGGAAACCTATCTGGAAACCATAAAGCAATCGATAACATCCGTTTGGCCAACGGCCATCGTGTATGCATACGGGCACCTTGCCGATAGTAATTTACATATCTCAGTTGCGCCAATACCAGAGAACTATGGCAAAAACCCAAGCTCAACTGGAACGGAAACGGCGCCGCTTACCGAAGAACAAACACAGTGGTACCGGCAATGCAACACAATGGTGTTTGAACCACTTTCAGACATTGGCGGCTCGATATCAGCCGAACACGGTATAGGATTAATGAAAAAATCGTATTTGCACTATTCGCGAAGCGAAGACGAAATAGCAACCATGCGACTAATAAAACGCTCGCTGGATCCTACAAACCTATTGAATCCGGGAAAAATTATTTGAGTCGGTTTACCAAAACGCTGTAGCAATTGAAACGCGTTAGCACGCCGAGCTGGTTGTCTATCTAGCGTGCATTCGCTACAACATGCAAATGCAATTGTTTAGACACGGGCACTAACATAGCCACTCCCACCAAGCACAACAAGCCCATCACTTTTAGCTGCTGTTCAAAACCAACACCAGTATCAATAAGCCAACCGGTAATACCAGGCCCTATTGCAGAAGACAATACCATCCCCGCGAACACCACCGAGCGAATTGAACCCAAGTGACGGGTTCCATATACCTCAGACCAAACGCTACCGAAAACAGCGCTATAAACACCGTAACAAACGCCAATGAGAAGCATGAATACAATTAACAAGTAAGCTGGCTGTGCAAACCCAAGTAATAAGCAGCCCAGGCCCAATGGAACCAGAATCAGTGGTAGAAGTCGATAAGCGCTGAAACGATCAACCATCTGTCCAGCAAGAAGAGACGTCGCTACGCTGGTTATCGACATCAGTGTAAAACCGAGTACCAACACAGACGCATCCCAGTGTTTTATCTCTAAAAGATGTACTTGATGAAACCACACAGAGGTTCCGATAAAACCGGGAGCCAACACACCACCCGTGGTGAGCCAGAACCAAGGGTCTGCCACCACTTCGCGGCGAGTCCACTGACGACCACTCTCCAGCACCCGCGTGCCCGTACCCGACGGTGTGCGATCTTGCACAAAACAGGTTCGGATGAGCGGCAATGCTACAAACAGCAATGCCAGTGCGCAGCCCCACCAAATAAAGCGCCATTCCACGCTGACCAGCAGCGTAACGACAATAAACGGGAAAATAGCCTCGCCTAGCTGATGACCGCTGCTGGTGACTGCCACTGCTCGGCCCCGTTCCGCCTCGAACCAGCGTCCCATTGCAGTCATTGCCGTGTGTGACATCATGCCCTGGCCAGCCAGACGAAGCAGGTATAGCGCAAATACTAACCCAGCCACGCTGCTCACCATTGCCATAGCAACACACGCCAGCGCAAGCCCGAAAATCACCAGCGTAGCGACCTGTCTAACAGCATAGAAATCGACGACTTTTCCTATGAAAACCAAGGTGATAGCGCTGGCAAGCGTGCCTACCATATACACCGAGCCGAACGCTCCATGGCTCAGATCAAATTCCGTCCTATACTGGCTGGCAAACATCGCAATGAAAAATGTTTGGCCAAAACTGGCAAAAAAAGTCAGGCCCATACCACCGATCAGCCATCGTGCATTCTGTCGTACGAATGTTTGGAAGGTCACAATGCGTTGAATCCGATGGTTACTCAGCACTATGGAACTACAACACAGCGCGTTTTCGAGTTATAATACAGAGCTTCCCAGCGGCGATAGCACTTTTTCGCACGCAAACTCAAAAAATAATGATGTTCGTCGATATTAAATCGGGCGAAAATCGAGTGAAAACAGGTTCGAGTTAAGACGTTCATTTAAAGTCAACGATCGAGTAATGACATAGTTCGAGCAAGTTTTCGTTTAAACCAGATTAAGCAATACGGCCAAACCGCACGGATATAACCAGAACAGCACGAAAGATGGAGCTAAACGGATTAACCAAGCCGCTTTAGCATTTAGCCAATACCAGAACGTCTTGGTTATGCAAAGGGTTTGGTTATGGACAGCGCTTGGTTATGGACAGCGAAGTGGTCAACAAAGAAGTGGTCAACAAAAAGTAGGCATCGATAGTTAAAAAGACATTGGTCGAACTAATTACTCAAAAGGCACAATGTCCAAAGTCATAACAAAATAAAGAGTCAACGAACCTGGTACGTCAGTCAACAGCGCTGTCGACCACCAACCCTAAACTGTTTTATAGAGAAGAATACGTGAGTCAAAGCGATAGCGAACAACAACTAAGAATTTGGAAAGATTTAGCCATCAGCAAACAAATGCTGATGAACGAAGCGGCCTCAGCACTAAAGCTTAAAGACGACTTTACGGCTGATGAGCTTAAAGATGCGCTTAATAACGCCATTAAACGTGGAAAAGATGCGGATATCGATATCTCTGCTGCGAGGCGAAAAGCAGATGAAAGCATCGCTGAAATGGAAAAAACGGTTAAGAAAACCGAAAAAAGCCGTAAAGATGCAGAAGCTGAGCGAGATCAGGCTATAGCCAAGCAAGAACAAGCCGAACAGCAGCTAGCCAATGGCCGACGTGAAAACGCAGAAGCGTTGAAAAAAGCCAAGCGCCAGGTTGAAGATAAGCAAAAAGAATTAAAGGCTATTAATTTATCGCTTGCAGACACACCTGAAAATATCGTCAAGAAACTCAAAGCGCTGAAAAAACAGAAACTCGATGAAAACGTTGCACGCAAGGTAGCGGAAGATGCCAACCGGGTACTGAAGAAAGAAAATAAAACTCAGAAAGAAGAACTCGAGTCGTTAAACACGCTCACTGAGAACAGTACCAAGTTGCTCGAGTCTTATCGTGCGCTGAAAGAATGGTGTGACTCCGCCGCCGAGAAGCTCAAAAGCGCCAATGTCGACATCGATGACATACCAGAAATCGATGCCAGTGTATTGGCCGGCATTGAAAGTTTCAGCGAAGAAGAAGAAGCGACGCTTGAAGCAGCCACAGCTTAATCAATCTTCGCCAGACCCTTTCGCAGTCAACGCGCTATCAATGCGCAAAGAAGTTAACGCACACAGGGTTAACTGACCGGTTAGGACACAAGGAGAGTAATGCGCAAGAGGCGCATTGCTCTTCCAAGAAAAATACACGCAAGACGAAACAAGCAAATATCGCATGCGAAACGTCCCACGCGTCAAGTCAGCACAACCGCCAGCAGCTCTATGGCTGTATCGCATTTCTTTCGGTTCAACTGCCACACGATGCGCCCCGCTCTTCCTATTGTTAATACTAAGTGCCTGTAGCGCCACAGGTTTGTCGAATAACAAAAGAATCAGCTACACCAACCCACCGCCAATTGGCAGCTGGCTGCCGTCCCAGCGCGAGCTCGCAGCCTGTGAGACGATGCAGGCAGCGCGTTTTATGGCTGATTTCGGTTTCTTTCACCCTCAGTGCCATCAGTTGCTGAACGCGGGAGTACGTGACTACAAAGTGATCAACCGGACGCTGGTGGAGCTGAGTGAAGGCCCAATGTGGCTGTTGGACGTTGAGAAAGACGGTCAGACCTATTACCTGCCTATACCCTGGCATGACTGGTTGTGACATTAAAACAACACTTTTCGCCATCTCTCCAAGCAAGTTTTTCCATCTAGTCTATTCTCTGTTGAACTAACCTGTTTTTAGATAGAACCAGAGGAAATGACGATGACGCGCATCCAGAAAACCCTGCGTGGACTTGTAGTTATCGCTGCGGCGATCTCCATCACTGCCTGCGGCAAAGAAGACACAGATAAAGCTGACCCGAATCTGGTGACAGCTCAAGAAGTCCCACTTGCGCCGGTGAGCGACAACAATGAGGATAACCCTCTCGCAGCGGTTGTTGGTGCGAGCGAAATTCCGTACCCCATGTACCCGAATGGGACGAAGTATCGAGTTGGAGGAGAAAACGGCCTAAAAATCGTTGTATTCCAAACCGAAGACCCATTCCACAAAGTGGATGATTACTACAATGGTCTATCGGACAACGTCGGTATGGCCAGACTCATGGCGATGAGTGACTACGTTCGATACTCGAATGGCACAGAAGACTTAGATCCTTGGGCTACACACCTGCCGGGTATCGTGATACATGAGTTCGATGGAGAGGAACAGCGTCAGGCCGTCGGAGCAAGTGCCATGGCCAAAACCAATATTATTATGAGTTTCTAGCAAATTCGATATGCAATGCCAACGGCGCGCAACGCCGTTGGCACGCGTGCGTTGGTGTTGAAAGTCAGCTTAGGCTAACGCATCTTCCGCTTCAACGGTTTCGGCCGTTTCTCTCCCTGCGTCCAAATCCGCAAGCAACACATTAAGTGGCAAACCGATTGCGCCAGTCACTTTGCGCAATAGTGCGATAGACATGTTTCCCTGACCTGCTTCAAGCTGGGCCAAATAGCGCTCAGACACACCCGATACTTCAGCCAGTCGTTTACGTGACATTCGCTCTGCTGTGCGGTGATACCGAATTCGTTGCCCTACTAATGTTAAGAATTCATCGGTGGTGAGTGAATCAAGCCGGGCGGTTTGAGATTGAGCATCTGACGCAAACGAATGATCTGACATGTCCTTTCAAGCCTCGTTATTTATTACAGAGTGTAAATTATCACGTTCCACTAGCGATCAAATCAATCTGACGAACAATTTACAGTTTGAAGACAAAAATATGTCGCGAACTACATCTCAACAGCTGGAGTTGGTCAATTTTAAGCCGCTTTACGAAGGGAAGTGAACCCGTGACTTGTGCAAGGACCGACAGAACGAACAGCACAAAGCACAATAAAAACGCAATGGATAATAACCACAGAGATAAGGGTAGTGTAAGTAGACTACTCGTCGAGTAGTGCTCTGGCTCTGGCGAGCGATTCTTGATCGGGTGTGTTTGACTCAGCACCACTTTGCTTAGTGATGCGGCGCGCATACCACAACGCAAGCAACAACAAAATGAAAGGCCCTATCCACAACACATACGTGGTTGCTTTAAACGGTGGTTTATAGAGGACAAAATCCCCGTACCGGGCTACCAGATACGCGGAGATCTGCTCTGCCGTTTCGCCACGCCGGACGCGCTGATAGATTTCTCGCTTAAGGTCTTGCGCGATGCCTGCAGCCGAATCTGCCAGATTCTGATTTTGGCATTTCAAACATCGGTGATCTTTGGTTAGCTGTAAATACAGTGCAGCTTCCTGCTCTGTTTCAAATTCAAGCATTGGCTCTGCGGCGTGCACCTGTGATGCTGACATGGTCGCGATAATGCCCCATAGAAGCACCAGTGGCTTGATGAAACCGCCAACGGCCTTGGCAAACGAGCCTGGCCAGACGTCACGATTTGATGCCTTTGTGTTTAGTCTAGGGTTGTTCACGACGCGGCCGCCGATGCATTTAACTGATTGATTAATGGCAACAGTTCAGTCTTCATCATTTCTGCTGATACAGGTCCGATAACTTTATGTCGGACAACACCTTGTTTGTCGATAATAAATGTTTCAGGCACAGCATAGACACCCCAATCGAGTCCGATATTCCCCTCGACGTCAGTTACGATGCTGCTATACGGGTTACCGAACCTTTGCAGCCAGGCCGATGCATCTGTGTTTTGATCTTTATAGTTCAAACCGATAATGGGAACCGCATCTTGCTGTTTAGCCAGCTCTACAAATACGGGGTGTTCATAGACACATTCACGACACCAACTCGCCCATACATTCAGAATCCAGACCTGCCCCGTCAGCGATGACGAGTCGAATTCGGTTTGCGCGCCCAATACCTCACCTCGCACATGCGGTGCAGGTTTTCCTATAAACGGAGAAGGTATTTCACTGGGATTAAGGCTGAGACCTTTATATAGGAAACCAGCCAGCGCGACAAATAATATGAATGGCAAAAACCTCATCATGGGTGAGTTGCGCCCTCTACAGTGGGTACAGGCACCGCATTGCTCTGCTCAATTCGTTTCCGTCTTCGCATCCGATAACGTCCATCCACTGCAGCTAACAATCCACCCACGCTCATAATGAGCGTTCCTACCCATATCCAACGAATATAGGGTTTAAGCTGTAACCGAACCGCCCACGCACCGTTTTCATCGAGTGACTCACCCAGCGCTATAAACACGTCTCTGGTGAAACCGGCATCGATTCCGGCTTCTGTCATCAGATCGCGTCTTACATCATAAATGCGTTTCTCTGACACCACGGTACCAACAACCTGATTGTTTTTACTGATGCTGAACTCGCCCTGCATGGCATTGTAATTCGCACCACGCGCTTCTTTTATGCTGTTTAAACCAATGGTGTATTCACCCAGCTCATGCGTATCGCCAGGTTGCATGCGTACCGTTTCTTCGATGGCATAGATGGACGTCATGGCCACGCCAACGGTAAATACGGCTATACCTATATGCGCAATGGTCATACCCCAAAACGCGGCAGGCGTGTGCATAACCGCGGTAAGTCTGTTGCGTTTATTGCGCAATCGATAGAACAATCCATAGCAACTGCTCAGCGTCACCCATACACCCAGCCCGAAAGCCGCTACTGCGGTGGGCTTGAGCTCAACCATTTGCATGCCCAACACCAAACCTAACACCACGCTTGCAACAATCAGTAAACCGAACATCTTGCGACGACCTTCCAGTTTATCGCGCTTCCAGTTAAGCATTGCACCAATACCCACCACCAGCACAATCGGCAGCATGAGCGGCACAAACATAAGGTTAAAGTATTGGGCGCCAACTGATATTTTACCTTTACCCAATGCATCGAGTAGCAGCGGATAAAGCGTACCGAACAACACCATTGCACACGCAACGACCAGTAGTACATTATTCAGCAGCAATGCACCTTCTCTGGAAACCAATGCATAGCCAACATTGCTCTTCAAACTATGAGCACGGAATGCGAACAACAGTAAAGAGCCGCCGACAACAATCCCCAGAAACAACAGAACATAAAGTCCTCTGGCAGGATCGGTTGCAAACGCATGCACCGAAGTTAATACGCCTGAGCGAACCAGAAACGTCCCCAGCAAACTTAATGAAAACGCCAACACGGCAAGCAATACTGTCCAGGCTTTAAAAACACCGCGTTTTTCAGATGCGGCTAATGAATGCAACAATGCCGTACCTACAAGCCAAGGCATAAACGATGCGTTCTCGACTGGATCCCAGAACCACCAGCCTCCCCAACCGAGTTCGTAGTAAGCCCAGTAACTTCCTAAGGCAATGCCAATGGTCAGGAACACCCAGGCGATGTTCGTCCAAGGGCGCATCCAACGAAGCGTTGCCGCATCGAGCTTGCCATCGATAAGTGCTGCGATGGCGAATGCAAACGCAACTGCAAAGCCAACATAGCCCATGTACAACATGGGAGGGTGTATTGCCATGCCGGGGTCTTGCAGCAGTGGATTCAGTGACGAGCCATCACCAGGAACCGGAAACAGCCGCTCGAAGGGGTTGGAAGTGAGTAACACAAACAACAGAAAACCAACGCTGATTAAACCCAGAACGCCGAGTACCCGCGCCAACAAAACCAGCGGCAGGCTGGCACTAAACACAGCCACGGCCCCCACCCATACAGAGAGAATGAACACCCAAAGCAGAATTGAGCCCTCGTGCCCACCCCAAACGCCTGAGATTTTATAAATAAGCGGTAAGCCAGTATTGCTGGTATTGGCTGTGTAGAGCACGCTGAAATCGTTGGCGATGAATGTCCAGGTTAAGCAGGCATACGACAAGGCGACAAAGAACAACTGCGCCATTGCCGCCGGGCGGGCTGTAGCCATCCAGCTTCTGCGACCGATGAAGCTGCCCATAATGGGCACGACACCCAACACAATGGCGGTGCATAAACTCAGTATTAAAGCGAAAAGGCCTAGCTCTGGAATCATGGTTGCACCAATGTTTTAATACCGTAATTTGCACTGGTGCCTGGCATTTTGCCAGCTTTCTCCAGCGCTTCGGCTACTTCGGGTGGCATGTAGTTTTCATCGTGTTTGGCCAACACTTCTGATGCAACAAAAACCCCCGCATCATCTAGTTTACCCATCGCAACGATGCCCTGACCTTCCCTGAACAAATCGGGCAATATGCCATTAAAACTCACCGCAACGGTATTCGCGTGATCGGTAAGTTCAAACTTTATGTCGAGATTATCGCTTCTTCGTTGCACGCTATTTTCAACCACCATACCACCCAACCGGAATTGCTTGTTTTGATCAACAATGCCAGAGACGACATCGCTTGGAGATCGAAACAGCGAAATACTCTCATTAAATGCTTTTAACACGATGGTCGCCGCAAGGCCGACACCCACAAGCATCAGGCAAACCAGAATGAGTCGTTGTCGGCGTTTCGGTGTCATAGGTTCTCGGTTAATCAGTCAGTAAACTATAAAGTCAGGGGTTGTTTTTTTTGGCTTGAGCAACAACTCGGCGTTTGGCGTCAAGCAATGCGCTTCGGAATTGAATGCGAGACAGCCAGACATTCGCAACCAACACCACTAATGTAATTAAAAAAGACGGCCACACATACCAGGCATAGCCACCCATATGAAAAAAGGCTTGTATCTCAGACACGGTTTGTTCCTGATAACTTGCTGTTGGCCATCGTATTGTTCACTTCCGGCAACTGAGCAACCCAACTCGCCCTCGATTCACGTTTAAGAATACCGGTACGCATTCTGATCAGTAACACATAAGCATAGAGCAACTGAAAACCAACAATCATTAACCCTAAGGGTATACCCATGCTGGGGTGAATATTACGCTCGCCCATTTTGGTTATCGTTGCTGGCTGGTGTAAGGTGCTCCACCATTCAACCGAATAGTGTATGACCGGTATATTGACCACCCCAACCAAGGCAAGCACAGCGGCTGCTTTGGCTGCGCTCTGGGGGTGCTCGATTGCCGCGCGTAATGCCATATAACCAAAGTATAAAAACAGCAACAGCAGCTCTGAGGTTAAACGCCCGTCCCAAATCCACCAGGTTCCCCACATGGGTTTTCCCCATAATGAGCCTGTGGCCAGAGCCAGAAACGTAAACGATGCACCAATTGGCGCTGATGCCTGCGCAACAATATCGGCAAGCTTTAATCGCCAGATGAGAAATACCGCACTGGCCACCGCCATAACAACGTACACAAACATGGAGAGAATCGCTGCTGGTACGTGCACATAAATGATGCGATAGCTTTCACCTTGTTCATAATCCTCTGGCGCAACGATTAAACCCAGGTATAAACCACTGAGCAGAATCGCCAGACACACAAAACCTATCCACGGCGCTAGCGCACCTGCGAAACGGTAAACAAATGGCGCTGAGCCGAAGCGATGAATCCATTTGAACAAGGAAGTATTCCTGAGCAGAAAACGTTATTTTATAGGCAAATACGATAGCTTGCGCATATTGGTTTCAGATCGGGTTTCACTGATGGGTTGCCATTTACGCACCAGTTGCGCTTAACGGTTGTTCATCACTAGGTTAAGTGCTACCCGACACGCCGATTCGAACCGCGGCCGCCGTCGTCAAAGGCCCGATAGACAGGGCAAAAAGCAGCAATCCTGTCATTATCGCGAGTTGAGAACCGGCACCAAAGTCGGCTGCAGCCGCGGTTACGGCGGCGCTTCCGAAAATGAGCACAGGCACGCTCAGTGGCAATACCAATAGAGACAGCAAAACACCTGCCTGGTTCAACCCCAGGGTTAAACCAGCACCAATCGCGCCGATCAGGCTCAACGTTAGCGTGCCAATCAGCAAACTGAGCATCAAGACCGGAATTGCGTCAGTCGGCAGGGCCAGAAGGAGCGCCAATAGGGGCGATATCAGTAACAGGGGTAGCCCGCTGAGAAACCAGTGCACCAGCACTTTTCCCAGAACGATTAACGCCAGGGATTGACCGCTAAGCAGCAGTTGCTCGAGCGTGCCATCGGCAAAATCGGTTTCAAACAAACTGCCCAGAGACAGAAGCACCGCAAGTAGCGCGCTAACCCAGATAACACCCGGTGCAATGATGGATAAAGTGGCTGGACTCGGACCCACACCTAACGGAAATAGCGCCACAACGACGATAAAAAACAATAACGGATTCACCCATTGACCAGTGTTGCGCATGGCGATGGCAAGATCACGGCGAATAATACAACTCAGCAGCGCAAAGATTCCCATTGGGGCTCTTTCGGTCACTGGTGCTGCCTTTGCATCGAATTGTGGTTTAGTTGAGTTCAAGCGCGTGCACCTCCACCCCATCGATATGAAGGGGCGCATGCGTGGTCAGAATGACACTGCCGCCCTTGGCCACGTGCTCGCTGATCCGGCTCTCAACCCACGCAAGGCCCGCTTTATCCAATGAGGTTAACGGCTCATCAAGCACCCAGAGTGTCGCCGTTTGCAAAACCAGCCGCGCCAGAGAAACGCGTCGTTGTTGCCCTGCGGATAAATGCCGACATGGCAATTCGGCAACCGGAAGCAAGGCCAAATTGTCGAGTACCCCCAATAGCGTGGCATCGTCGGCACGCGGTTGCTCATCTCCAGCAAGCGTGCAGAATATGCGCAAGTTTTCCAGCGCACTCAAAGCGCCCTTAATCCCGGCTTTATGTCCGAGATAAAGAAGTTCTTCGTGAAACTGATCTCGGCGACGATCAATGGATTCACCACGCCACTTTATATCGCCGTCATCGGCAAGACCGATACCGCAGAGAATTCTGAGCAGCGTGGTTTTACCACTGCCGTTCGCGCCTCTAACCTGCAACACCTGACCCGCTTCGAGGGTGAACGAAAGATCATTAAGCAACAGGTTTTCCCCACGCCAAACGCTGATACCTTGAACGCTGAGTAGCTCGTTATCGCTAGGCGATTCGTGAACAGGTTCTAGTTCGCTCAATGTGTTGCTCTCGTGAATTGCAAGACTACTGAAACGCCAGTGGCATAAAATGGCCGTCGCTGTATAAACCTAAAACCAAACTCGATTGATCATCAGAGCTGCTATCGGCTGGGCTAAGTTCGCCACTTGTTCCTATATCAGCAGCATGATGCTTAGTTGCGACTGGCTCGGCCAATTGCGCCAGCTCAATAAAAACCGAGCGCGAAATTAACGCACGCAGGTTGCCACGAACCAGAATATAGGGTGATGGTTCACCATGGGGGCGTTTATATTCAACAACGATCGGGTGCTGCTGACCAGCCAGCACTTTATCCCCGACATTGGTGGTAAGCACCAGCCCCTGTTGCGCACCGTCACCCTCTTTATGTAGCAGAACGGCAGTAAAAGGGGCGTCTTCAACACTGATTTTTAGTTTTTCATGCGGCGTGACAAGATAGGTAAAGCCATCATCATCGCAACGCAATACGGTGGAAAATAATTTCACCATCCGTTTTCGTTGAATAACGGAACCCTGATAAAACCAGTCGCCATTGCGCGCAATGCGCATGTCTATTTCTCGGCAGTTTTGTGGGTGCCATTGATGCACCGGCGGCAACGTATTCTTGTCTAGAAGTTCGCGCAGGGATTCCAAGGCATCGGTTGGGCTGTCCACATATCTCCTTTAATACGTGTTTGGTTAAACTTATCTGGTTAAACTTATTTGGATAAACTTATTTGGTCAAAAACGATAATGGCACTTACTCTCGCAATTCATGTCGATCTTTAAAATAATCCAATGCCTCAGGGTTTGCTAACGCATCGATGTTGTCCACCACATCGCCATGCACCACTTTCCTGACTGCCAATTCAACAATCTTACCACTGCGGGTTCGCGGTATATCGCTGACTTGAACAACGCGTTCAGGTACATGTCGCGGTGTGGCATTGGAGCGAATGTGCACTTGCAAGCGCTTTATAAGCGCGTCGTCGAGTTGCTCGCCTTCACGCAGTCGGACAAACAGAACCACCCGGACATCGTTTTGCCAAGATTGGCCAATAACCAGTGATTCAACTATTTCGTCAAATTGTTCAACCTGCCGGTAAATCTCCGCAGTACCAATTCGCACACCACCAGGATTCAGCACAGCATCAGAGCGACCATAGATAACCATACCAGCATGATCGGTCAGGCTCACATAATCACCGTGACACCATACATTATCAAATCGATCGAAATAAGCACTGTGGTATCGACTGCCATCGGTATCGTTGAAAAAACCTATCGGCATACTGGGGAACGGTCTTACGCATACCAACTCCCCTTTCTCGCCTGTTGGCAAAGCATGCCCATCGTCTGAATAAGACTGCACGTCAAGGCCCAGACCAATACACTGTAATTCGCCCCGCACAACCGGCAGCGTCGGGTTACCCAGTGCAAAGCACGAGATAATGTCGGTTCCACCCGACATAGAAGAAAGACAAATATTACTCGCTATTTTGTCGTATACGTAATCAAAACTTTCCGGCACCAAAGGCGAGCCGGTAGACAGTATTGATTTCAGCTCGGGTAACTGATGGGTTTCTGCCGGCGCAATGCCTGCTTTATTACAAGCGTCAATAAACTTTGCAGACGTACCGAGGTAATGAATATTCGCCTCTTGCGCATAATCGAACAATACATTGCCGTCAGGGTAAAAAGGTGAGCCATCAAACAACATAAGGGTGGCCTCAACGGCCAAAGCACTAACCAACCAATTCCACATCATCCAGCCACAAGTGGTAAAAAAGAAAACCCGTTCATCCGCTTGCACACCAACGTGTAACTGCTGCTCTTTAACTTGTTGCAACAAGGTTCCGCCTGCACCATGAACAATACATTTGGGCTTACCCGTTGTGCCGGAGCTGAACATTATATAAAGCGGATGATCGAACGGCAGACTTTCCGTTTGCAGGGGTTCAGTAGAACCATCGTTTGTCAGTACACTGAACGATTCAGCAATAGTATGAGCACGCCCTGTGAGTTTTTGTAGCCATGGATTGTTCCGACTTTCGCTGGTATCGTCTTTGTTCAGGTAACCAATAACCACCACACTTTCTACACTGGGCATTTGATCGGTTAACTCACACACTACGGCCAAGGAATCGTGCTGTTTGCCGTTGTAGTGGTACCCATCGGCAGTGAACAATACTCTCGGCTCGATTTGTCCGAATCGATCCAACACACCACTAACGCCAAAATCCGGTGAGCATGATGACCAAACCGCACCAATGCTGGCTGTGGCTAACATGGCCACAATGGCTTCTGGCATGTTGGGCACAAAGCCTGCGACTCTGTCGCCGACCGACACGCCTTTGGCACGCAGCGCCCGTGACAGGGAAGCTACCTGCGAACGCATTTGCGCGTGCGTTAATTCAACCTGATCGCCATTTTCTGATTTAAAGACAATCGCAACAGAATCGTCGTTACGCCGCAACAAATTTGCCGCAAAGTTAAGCCTTGCATCCGGGAACCAAGACGCGCCCGGCATAGCGCTGCCATTCTCAAGAATACGTTCGCCTTTATGCTCGCAAACGATGCCGTTAAAATCCCACATGCTCGACCAAAAATCGGCCGTGTGCTCAACCGACCAGGCGTGCAGCTCTGTATAGCTGTCCAGCGAAAGATCATAGCGTTGATTAACAAATGCTAAAAAGCCAGTTATCGGCGCATTGGCAACGCGTTCGGCATCTGGGCGCCACATGATATTTTTCATTAACTAGACCTGTTCAGTTCACCATCAAAATCACGCACTGGTCGCGGGTGACCGTGCTCATCAAGAGCAACAAAAGTGAACAACCCCTCCGTTACTTTCACGGCTTTTTCCAATCGTCGACGTCGAACCCACGTCTCAACCAACACTGCAATAGAAGTAGTACCAATATGATGAGTGGCGCAGTAACAGCTGACTTCATCACCGACATAAACAGGCAAATGAAACTGCATACCGGTGACAGCAACCGTGGATACACGCCCTTGAGCAATATAAAATGCATGGCTGCCACCGGCTAAATCCATTTGCGACAAAATCCATCCACCAAAAATATCTCCGGCAGGATTGGTATCTGAAGGCATGGCTATGCTTCGCATTGACGGCGGCGTTGTGTCTTTGTCTATAACGGTGTTTATGATGTCACCTTGTTCTGCTTCTTTTTTATCACTCACAGTGTATCGATCCATTCCCAAATAACCATTGCTGTGTCAACCATTGCCGCATAAAACAATACCGTGTTAACTCATGTCCCGTTGATCATCTACCACAACACCATCGTTGGCTAACGAGCCATCGAGCAGTTCCACTTGGCCACTGAGCCCGGTGTATTGTTTTATTGCAGCAGCAATAGTGGCAGTATCTACCGCTTGGGCGGGTGCCGAATTCACCTGCAATGTCATCAGATCTTTATCATTAGCGCGAGTGACAACAAGCCGTAACGCGGCTATTTCAGGATGGGCTTTTCTTAGTGCTTGAATTTGTGACGGGTCAACAAACATGCCACGCACTTTCGTACGCTGATCTGCTCTGCCCATCCAACCTTTAATACGTTTGCCGGTTCTGCCACACGGGCTTGGTTCGTCAATGAATGCTGACATATCCCCAGTAGCAAAACGCAGCAACGGATAACTGGGGTGTAAACGCGTGACCACAATTTCACCAACTTCACCTGCGCTAACCGGGTCGCCACTACCGGGTTTAACTATTTCTACAATAAGAAATTCGTTTAGCAGCATTCCCGGGTGTATTGTTCCAGCCGTGTGTGTTTCATAGGCAATAACGCCTAAATCGGCAGTCGCATAGCACTGCTGTACATGCAGGTCGCGTGCGTTAAAGCCCTCGCGCATAGCTGGGAACAACGGCCCGCCCGATACCATTGCACGTTTTAACGCAGGCAGCGAGATGCCTAATTCATCGGCTTTTTTGAGTACCGTATTCAAATAGTCTGGTGTACCAACAAACGCACTCGCAGCGAACGTATTCATGGTTTCAACTTGCTGCTCAGTCGAACTTGTGCCGGAAGGAAATACGGTGCAGCCCAACGCACGAGCGCCCTCATCAAGGATAAACCCACCAGGCGTTACGTGATATGAAAAGGTGTTGTGAACACGATCACCGCGTCGGAATCCGGCTGCATGTAAGGCTCGCGCAGATTCCCAGGGGTCAACCGAACCGACCTGTGGCTCCCAAACCGGCCCGGGTGACATAAAGACTCGGCTACCCTCAAGGGCATTCAGATTGACAAAGCCACCAAACGGGGGGTCGTTTGCCTGCGCTTCCATAAGCTCAGACTTACGCAATACAGGCACTTGCTGTAGCGATTGTTCGTCGGTGATGGATTGAGGGTCGATGCCCTCGAGTTGTTTTGCCAAACCCGGACAGTGTTCCAGTGCCTCCTGCAGAAGAGCACCGAGTTTTGCAAATTGGCCGCGTTGACGCAGACGGGGTTCTTGCGTATCAAGCTCGTCGAAATACTCGCTCAAAACGGCCTACTCCTGAATGTGGGACAGGCCTCATTATACGCAGACTAAGTCAGGCCAACCAGCGTTTGCGTCGCTTGTAGTGTTTAACGTTCCTGAAACTTCTGCGACCTTCTCCGCCCGTGCCCAGATAGAATTCTTTCACATCGGCATTGTTACGCAACTCTTCGCCGGAACCATCGAGCACGACTCGCCCCGATTCCAGAATATAGCCATAGGTGGCATATCGCAACGCGATGTTCGTATTCTGCTCTGCCAATAGAAAAGACACTCCCGTATCTGTATTCAATTGCTTGACGATGTCGAAGATTTCTTCAACCAATTGCGGAGCCAAACCCATGGAAGGTTCATCGAGCAAGATCATTTTCGGTCTGGACATTAACGCACGACCAATGGCACACATTTGCTGCTCACCGCCCGACGTGTATCCGGCTTGAGAGGTTTTGCGTTCCCTGAGGCGTGGGAAATACCGGTAAACCATTTCCAGGTCGTCGCGCACAGCGGCTTTGCCGTCTTTACGCGTAAAAGCACCTGTCATGAGGTTTTCTTCAATAGTTAAGTGTTCAAAGCAATGTCGGCCTTCCATTACTTGGATGCAACCTCGACGGACTAGTTCATTGGGCGACAAAGCGTGTACCACTTTGTTTTCAAAGGTAATCGCACCTTTAGTGACTTCACCGCGTTCTGCCTGCAGTAAATTTGAAACCGCTTTTAAGGTGGTTGTCTTGCCAGCACCGTTCGCGCCAAGCAGCGCTACTATGCCGCCTTTGGGCACTTGCAGTGAGACACCCTTGAGAACCAATATGACGTGATCGTAGATGACTTCGATGTTATTCACATCGAGGATAATCTCTGCGTCAGTTTGACTATTGGCTTCACTCACAAGGGTGTTCTCACTCTTATTGCGTTTAACGTATCAAATAGAAAGCGTTAGCTTTAACCGCAAGTCTGGCTTTGCCATTCAGGCTTATCAGAAATGTATTTCTCTGCAGCCTCTTCCAGAAGCGGGCGAACCGTATCGTTCATGGGTTCGATCAGGTCTGTGACTTTCTCCCAATCTTCACCATTCCACTGCTGCATAAATACCGCACCGGCTCCTTCGTGATCAGAGCAGCTACCTTTAATCGGACCGGTAAATCCTTCAAGACCCAATTCTTTCAAACGCGCTTCATCAAGATTGATGTTTTCCAATCCATAACGCATATCTGCGCTGGTGATAGCCGCAGTTCCGGTTTTAGCTTGTGCAACACGAACAGCTTCAGCCAATACAACGGCATTGAACAAACCACGGTTGTACAGAACATTACCGACGTCATCTTTGGATGCAACTTTACTGTTGCCCTTATCAACAACGTGTGTGATTACATCCTGCAATGCAGGGAAGTCGGTGCCGATACCAGAGAAGTTAGCCGCCAAATAACCTTTACCGGCCTGACCAACGGCTCTAAGATCGTTGTGCGAACCAGCCCACCAGTTACCAATGAAGCGATCGAGAGGGAAACGGATTTTCGCAGCCTCTTTTACGGCGGTTGGGTTCATCGCACCCCAGCCCCACATAATCATCCAATCTGGACGGTCTTTACGTACGTTCAACCATTGCGCAGACTGATTCTGCATTTCCTTAACACCAATTGGGTATTTTGCAACTTCAAACCCCATGGTACCGGACAAGCTATCAAGCAATGGCAGTGGCTCTTTACCATAACCAACGTCGAGGTAGATAAAACCAATTTTCTTACCCTCTATACCACCGTTGGAGTCAATGTATTTCAAAATGGAAGACAGCTGGTTCCAATACGTTGTGGGGTATACGAACGTCCATGGAAATTTCTCACCAATGGCTGCAGCAGATAAACCATAGCCCATAGAGAAAACCGGAATTTCATCAACCGGTGCTTTAGGAATAATCGCCAAAGAGATACCCGTGGATAACGGGCTATAGGCTAGCGCACCCTTACCTTTCGTTGCTTCATAACACTCAACACCTTTCTGTGTGTTGTAGGCAGTTTCACATTCTTCAACAACAACCTTTGCACCACCAATACCACCATCGCGCTCATTAAGCATATTGAAGTAATCAGCATAACCATCAGCAAACGGAATACCACCACCGGCAAACGGACCTGTACGATACGTTAGGGACGGCATAAACAGCGTATCTTCTGCTTGCGCTACAGGCATACCAACTGCCATTGCCGCAAACGCAATTGCGGAACAACCGAGCTTTTTAATATTCATTTTTTCTCCAAGTTTTAGCCAGCTTTATTACATGTATTTTCATACAATGAAATTAACAACAGGCTACTTTAAAAGCTACTTTTTTACGAAAACACATAAACAATACGCGGAAAACCAACCACGTAAACTAACGACGCCAACAAACGACAAAACAACTTATCGCATTAATGTACTCTCGCGGACGAGCCACTCAACACAACTGACAATCTGCTAAACAACACACTAATCGATTAAGTCGCATAAGGGAATGGCCAGGTTCGCAGTTTCTCTTTACCAATTTGCCACAGCCGCGCCAAACCGTGTGGTTCTACAATCAAAAAGAAGATTATCAGTACACCTATAACAATTGAGCTAATGTGCTCCATTGTTGCTGCCAACAGATTGAGATCGAATGCGCTCGGAATGGCCCGCAAGATAACAGGCAGCACCCAGATAAACGCCGCACCCATAAAGCAGCCTGTCAGCGATCCCATTCCGCCGATAATGACCATAAAAAGAATGAGGAATGAGTGATTAATATCGAATGCTTCAACTTCAGCCGAGCCTAACCAGAAAAACACCATAAGAGCCCCGGCAACACCACAGTAGTAACTGGAAAATGCAAATGCGGACAGTTTTGCATTCAATGGCTTGATGCCCATAAGCTCTGCGGCAATGTCCATATCTCGAATCATCATCCAAGAGCGCCCTATTCGACCACGTAATACGTTGGCGGCAATAAGCGTCATAATTGTCACCACACAAAGAATAAACATATAGCGTGTTAGCGGTGTGGCTTGCGGACCGGTTACGGCTAACCCTAATATGGTGCGCGTGGGAACCTCAATTGCGCCCGAGTCGTTGTAGTTATAAAGCCAACCAATGCGAATGAAGCACCATTCCAGAAAAAACTGGGCCGCAAGCGTGGTAATGGCAAGATACAAACCTTTAATGCGCAGACTGGGTAAGCCGAATACAACACCAATGGCAGCCGAGAACACACCGGAAAGAAGTAAAACAACAATAATGCTCATGTCTGGATACAAGGTGGTTAACTTGTAGCAGGCATAAGCACCCACACCCATAAAGGCCCCAGTACCCAAAGACAGTTGCCCTGCATAGCCCATTAATATGTTCAGGCCAATAGCTGCAAGCGAGAACACCAGAAACGGAATCATGATGGAGCTTAAGAAAAACTCACTGGCGAACAATGGCAACGCAACGAACGCGATAGCTAGAATAATGAAAAGGCCGATTCGGTCTTGCGCAATCGGCAACAGTGCCTGATCGTCGGCGTAGGTCGTTTTAAATTGTCCAGCTTCTCTGTACAGCATCAGACTCTCTCTATATGACGTTCGCCAAACATACCCTGAGGCCGAAACAGTAAAAATATCAATGCAAGCACATAGGCAAACCAGGCTTCAACACCGCCACCAAAAATGGGGCCCCAATAGACTTCAAAGAGTTTTTCACCAATGCCGACAATTAACCCACCCACAATGGCTCCGGGGACCGACGTAAAGCCACCGAGAATTAATACGGCTAATGCTTTGAGCGCAATGATCTCTAATGCAAACGATACATCAGAGCGTGCCCCCCACATGATACCGGTTACCAGCGCAACAATTCCTGAGGCAAACCAGACAATCGCCCAGATCTGATTCAGGGAAATGCCAACAGACAATGCAGCTTGATGATCGTCTGCTACAGCACGTAGCGCTCGACCAATACGCGTTTTTGAGAAAAACAAGGCAAGCGCTGCGACCATGATAATGGCGATAACCGCTGCAGCAATATCAATATGCTGAAAAATAACGATGCCATCAAACACTTCCCAGTCGGATGAGCCGGTTGATAAACCAAGTTCCTCGGTAATCATACTCTTGGGTTCGCCGCCAAAAAATAACTGGCCCGCCCCTTTTATGATAAGCGTTAAGCCAATGGTCGCCATCAGTAATATGGCTTCGTGTTGATTAACCAGCTTCCGTAAAATAACGCGCTCAATGCTTAGTGCAAGTAGGCCCATAACACCGATGGTGAGTATTAACGCTAACCAGGCTGGAACGCCATAGTTATACAGGCTGACTAAAACCAGCGCCGCGAACACCACCATAATTCCCTGCGCAAAATTGAATACCGATGAGGCTTTATAAATTAGAACGAAGCCCAGTGCGATAAGTGCGTACAAAACGCCCGATACAAACCCTTCCCAAATGACTTGTATAAGTAGATCCGGTAAGGAGAACATATCGCGAAATGGTGCCAGGAAAAACGCATCCAAGCCGATTGAGAGTGCTTCCATTAGCTTGCTACTCCAAGATAGGCATCAATAACGTTCTGATTGCTTTGCACCTCTGCGGGCGTACCATCCGCTATTTTCTGACCGTAGTCCAGGACAACGACTCTGTCGGCCAAATCCATAACCACGCCCATATCGTGTTCGATAAGCGCGATAGTGGTGCCGAACTCGCTGTTTAAATCGAGCACGAATCGGCTCATGTCTTCCTTTTCTTCGAGGTTCATACCGGCCATGGGTTCGTCGAGCAATAAGAGCTCTGGCTCCATTGCCATGGCGCGCCCCAATTCCACGCGCTTTTGCAAGCCATATGGCAGCTTGCCTACCGGTTGCTTGCGTATATGAGCGATTTCAAGAAAGTCGATAATTTTTTCGACATAGGCGCGGTGCTCAATTTCTTCTTGTCGGGCAGGACCCACATGCAAGGCTTGCCAGAATAAGCCTCGTTTCATTTTCAATGACCGGCCCGACATGATGTTGTCCAGCGTACTCATACCTGAAAACAACGCCACATTTTGAAATGTACGTGCAATACCAGACGATGCCGCCTGATACGGCTTCATACGACGACGCGTTTTGCCCTTGTAACTGATCTGTCCTTTCTGAGGATGGTAAAACCCGTTGATTACGTTGAGCATGGAGGTTTTACCCGCCCCATTCGGACCGATAATAGCGCGAATTTCACCTTTATTAATGTTAAACGAAATATCGCTAATGGCTTTAACCCCACCAAAGGTTAAGGTCACGTTGTCTACCGATAGTAGGACGCTTGTTCCGTTTGTTGATGCTTGCGTTGCCACAGTTTCGCTGGTTGCACTCATATCGCCACCTGTGCAGCCGAAGCCTGATTGGAAACAATATCTTGAATTTTAACCGTTGCTTCTATCTTGCCTGTCCGACCATCTTCAAACGTCACCTCGGTTGATACGAACTGTTCCTGTTTATCAGAATACAGCGCTTCGATAAGCTCACCATATCGATCGACAATAAATGTTCTGCGCACTTTTAACGTACGAGTCAGTTCACCATCGTCTGCATCAAGTTCTTTATGCAGCACAAGAAAGCGTTTGATCTGTGCGCCTGCAACACGACTTTCGGCAGCCAGATCAGCGTTTACTTTTTCAACGTGTGAACGCACGATATCGTAGATTGCAGGATGCGCCGCGAGCTCTTGGTAGGAGCCATAGACAATGTTGTTGCGTTCAGCCCAATTTGCAACGGCTGTTAAGTCGATGTTCACAAAAGCAGCAACATAGTCCCGACCATCTCCAAAAGCCACGACTTCTTTAATTTCGGGAAAAAACTTTAACTTGTTTTCGATATATTTTGGTGGAAACAAAGACCCGTCGTTCAATTTTCCCACATCTTTTGATCGATCGATAATGCGCAAATGCCCAGCGTCGTCAATGAATCCTGCGTCACCGGTATGTACCCAGCCTTCGGGGGTTTTTGTGCTGTTAGTCGCTTCATCGTTTTTGTAATAGCCCATAAAAACACCTGGCGATCGGTACAACACTTCTCCGTTATCTGCTATGTCAATTTCAACATCGATTGACGGTGTACCTACCGTATTGGCATCTATTTCTCCGTCTGGCTGCGCGGTGATATAAACACTTGCTTCTGTTTGACCATAGAGCTGTTTTAAATTAATACCTAACGAACGATAAAACCGAAATATATCCGGCCCTATAGCTTCACCGGCGGTATACGCAACGCGCACTTTCGTCATACCAAGCCGATTCTTTAAAGGGCCATAGACACACAAATTACCAACGCTATAAAGCGCCCGACCCCATGGCGAGACGCTATCGCCGTTAAGGATTTTTTCGCCGTATTTATTGGCCACCTTAATAAAGTATTTAAACATGCCGTGCTTCACTCTACCGGCATCTTCCATGTTGACAGTAATAGCCGTGAGCAGGTTTTCAAACACTCTTGGTGGTGCGAAAAAATAACTGGGCGCTATTTCGAGCCGATCGAACGTAACCGTATCCGGACTTTCCGGGCAACAAACGCAATACCCCGCCGTGTACGATTGACCGTAAGAGAAAACATGATCTCCTACCCAAGCTAAAGGCAGATAAGCAATCGTTTCTTCTTGCTCACTGAGAGCATCGAACCGGTTAGCGTTCAAACTGGTGAGGATTAAATTTCTATTCGAGAGCATGACGCCTTTGGGCCGGCCTGTGGTACCAGACGTATAAAGGATTACGCACAAATCATCGATGCTGATGCGATCAATACCATCGCACCAATTGGCCACGGCACTCGGGTCACGCTCAACGGTTTGATCACCCAGACTTTGCACAGACTGAAAAGATCGAACCTGATCTGGATCATAAGCGCGCATGCCGCGCTCTTCATCGTAGATAAGGCATTGCAAGCCGGGCAGTTTCTCTTGCAACGAAAGTACTTTGTCGACCTGCTCCTGATCCTGACATAGCGCGTATCGAATCTCAGCGTGATCAAGCACGTAGACCATTTCCTCAGCAACAGAATCGGCATACACGGGAACCGGGATGGCGCCCAACGCTTGAATGGCTGCAAAACCCCAGTACATGCGCGGGCGATTGCCACCGATAATCGCAACTTTGTCGCCCGGCTGAGCACCAAGCTGCTGTAAGCCCAAAGAGAAGCGCCTGATTTCAGACAGCAACGCGGGCCATGTCCATTCGTGCCAAATACCGAGATCTTTGTGTCGCATGGCCACTCGCTCGCGATACAACTCAGCATTGCGCAGCAGGTAATGCGGGAAACTGGGCAACGCCTGCGCGTTACCGGTCAAATCACTCTGCACCTCAACCGCTTTATTCATAAGTACACATATTGCGTTCTAACTGCGAAAAGAAGTGGCACGATGGCAGTTCCTTTACCCCGCGCGCGCAATCTCGTTTTTTGTTGGCCACGATTAACTCATCCGCGTCCAAGCACCTGAGACCAGTTGGACAATATTGCTTTACGTTTACGTAAAGGTCAAGTAGATTTACGCGACAAGTGGCGTTGCGTTATTCTCTGGTATGTAAGTGCACTTAACGCCAGTAAAACTAATCGCCTTTTTCCAAAATAGATTTTTGTCCGTGCATATAGGGTTGTAGAACCGTTGGTACAGCAACCGAGCCGTCTTCCTGCTGATAATTCTCCAGAACCGCCACCAAGGTTCGGCCCACCGCCAGCCCAGACCCGTTCAGGGTATGCACAAGCTCGTTTTTGCGCGTTTCCGGGTTACGAAATCTTGCCTGCATGCGTCTTGCCTGAAAGTCTGTGCAGTTGCTGCAGGATGAGATTTCTCGGTAGGTATTCTGAGCTGGCAGCCAGACTTCAATATCGTACGTTTTTGCCGCTGAGAAACCGATATCACCACCGCATAAAACGACAACACGATACGGCAGTTCTAATTTTTTCAATATCTGCTCAGCATGCGATGTCATGTCTTCCAGCGCCTGCCACGAATCGTCGGGCTTAACCACATGCACCATTTCAACTTTCTCGAACTGATGTTGTCGGATTAGGCCCCGCGTATCGCGACCATACGAACCCGCCTCTGAACGAAAGCACATGCTATGGCAGGTATAACGAATAGGTAGTTCTGTTGCATCCAGAATGCTGTCGCGAACGGTGTTGGTTACCGGCACTTCTGATGTTGGAATCAGGTAGTAATCGTTATCCGCAATTACTTTAAACAGGTCTTCTTCAAATTTTGGCAACTGTCCGGTGCCGCGCAGCGAATCCTGATTAACGATAGCGGGTACATTAATTTCTGTGTATCCGTGCTCACGTGTGTGCGTATCGAGCATGAATTGGACGAGTGCCCGGTGCAACTGCGCCATTTCACCACGCATGACGGCAAAGCGCGAACCGGTCAGTTTTGCAGCTGTTTCAAAATCCAGGCTCGCGTTTCGCGCACCTATATCGACATGATCGAGTGGCTCGTAGTTAAACTCGCGCGGAGTTCCAACCTTGCGAACCTCTACATTGTCGTCTTCGCTCGTGCCTTTAGGCACGCTGTCATCGACCAGATTTGGCATGCCCAACAACAACTCGGACAACTCTTGCTGCACCTGTGCAAGATCTGCTTCAGCAGATTTCAATGAATCTCCAAGCTTCGCCACTTCGTCCAGAATAGGCTGCGCGTCCTCACCTTTGGCTTTGGCTTGGCCAATCGCTTTCGACGAGGCATTACGTTTGGCCTGCAGATCCTCACAATGCTGTTGCACTTGTCGGCGTCGGGCTTCCAGATCAGAAAACTGCTTCTGGTCGATTTCTAAATTTCGCACTTGCTGCCGCTCGGCAACAAAAGCCAACTCATTGCGCACTAGTTTTTGATCAAGCATGCCGGGTCAGTTACATATTAGTGTGATTCGGGACTAGTAGAATAGCCGAACTCGGAGTCTAAATCCTTTTGAAACTGCTCCAGTTGAATGGTGATCAATAGCTTAGTACCTCTACGAGGCTCATAAACACAAGCTCTCGGCGGGCAAAGCCTAACTATCACCATTCAACTGGGGCAGTTTGAATCCGTCACGGGCTGGGCATCACAGCAAAAAGCTTCGAGCCAGCCACCAACCAAACACCACAGCAAGCAAACTACCCGCGACATTAGCGACAACATTCAGCAACGCCAATCCGCTGTTCCCAGCTTCGAAAAATCGCAGGGTTTCAAGAGAAAAAGCTGAAAATGTGGTGAATCCACCGAGTAAGCCAGTTATGACGAATAACTGAGCATTGGCTGAATCAGGCGATTTAGACAATAAGACAGTCGCGACCATTCCGGCGAAAAAGCAGCCAAGCACATTGACCATTAGCGTGGGTAACGGGAATTTTGACGCCGGTGCCAGCCAGACAGACACACCGAATCGTAAAGACGCACCAATTGCACCACCGGCAGCTACACTTATAAACGATGCTAATGAAGTCATAGGCATTGAGCTTGCATTCTGGTTTCGTGGACTCTATCGCAAAACGGTATAACAATGAATCGACAGTTATTCTGCATTATTTTGCAGTTAAAAGGTGTAGTACTCAACCGCGCCGCACTAAAATGCCTTTTATTGGGCACGATGCTGCTCAGCAGCCACAGTTTATTGGCGGAAAAGCTGTATCGATGGGTGGAGCCGGATGGTTCAATTACATTCTCACCGAACAAGCCCGCAAACGGCGTGGAATACAAAGAGGTTGATGCCATCGGCGGCAATCCTACAGGCGGCAATCTAGCGCAATCTGGGCAAGAGCCGCAAATTGAGCGGAGCACGCCGTCGATTCTTGCTACGTCTGAACACGATACCGACACAACCCAAGCGCGAATCAATGAAACACCGATAACGACGCGACCGGCAGCCGCGATTGCGACACAAAAACTGACGTACGCACCGGAAACCAGCCCTGGTATTACCCGAAGCATGCCAACCCCTGCAGCACAGCCAACCGTATCGGCACCTGATGGCGAACAAGACTTGCAAGCCATCTACTCTGATAACAAGCGTAGACAATGCCAAGACCTGAGTAAACGAGTTCTATCGCTGGAACAACGTTTGCGTTCGAAGCTGGAGCCCGAAGACATGGACAATACCGTTGTCGCCATGGCTCGCTATCAACGCAGCTACGACCAATACTGCGTTAATTAGCCGCGTTGTTTCATCCAAATGCTTAACCAGCTGATTAACCAAATCGCTGCATGGTGAGGGATGTCTGAGCAAGCGCATATGAATGCGTTGCTCTGGTTGTTGATTAGGCGGTGAGCGTAGACGTTGAGATCAGTTGCTGAGATCAGTCGGTAAGTTCAGTCGGTAAGTTCAGGCGGTAACCTGACTCTCTTCGCAATCTGAATTTCGGTGCGGGTTTGTAGTGTGTTCGAACCCATGACCCTGCCGCAAACAATAGCTCACCCACTTATGCAGAAATCGGTTTAACCGATAGCCATCATCAAGGTCTCTTGTGCGGCGGGATTCTGTTTTCATCGATGGTATGAGTCCACTCATCACTTCACACGTTCTTGCATCGTGATACAAACGAACGGTTAAATCCGGTTCACGGTCGTGGCGGGAGCTGGAAGAAAACAGGTATGTCAGTTTAAATGTTGTTGTATAGCGGTTATGTTCAATGTCGCTAAGCTCCAACGGCAGCAACCCTTCCGGCTTCGATATATAACTGCCACGCTTGTAGCTCTTTAATCCAGGCGCAAGCAGGCGTATGAGCATGTAGTTGTTCTCATACAATTCCATCAACGAATTGAAACGGCCTGAGGTTTTGGGCCGCAATAACAGCGTATCTTGCATGGTTAAGTGACTGGTCTGTCCATCGCTCATTATTATGGTGTGCGTACGCGGTAAGTACAATCCTTTAATTTTACTAATGCGAGCTGCTCCGGCAGACTTATTGCCTTGATTTTGCCGAATTTGCCCCCAAAATTTCCAAGTTATCGCAGTATTTAACTGTTTATTGATTGATAAGCGTTTGCCACGGCGAACGATGTGCGATAATAGGACAAAGTAACAACGGCTTAACCGAGATTTCATGCCAAAAGAAGAACCCATAGAAATGGAAGGGACTGTCATAGACACCCTGCCAAACACCATGTTCAGAGTCGAATTAGAGAACGGACACGTCGTCACGGCGCATATTTCTGGAAAAATGCGCAAGCACTACATCCGTATTCTCACCGGTGACAAGGTCACCGTGCAAATGACTCCCTACGACCTTTCCAAAGGCCGTATCACTTACCGTAGCCGCTAGTTTTGTAGCCGCTAGCTTTGTAGTTACTTGCCTTGTAGTGTAAGTTTGTAATGTAGGTTTGTAGTGCAAGTTTGCATTTGTAGCCGCTAGTTTATGCGTTTAGTCAAAGCGACCAGTTCAGTAACACTATTAAACGAGCGCTCACTCCCGTATAAAACCAGCGTCATACCGGTTAGCAAACTGAACATAAGTATCGCCCTCTTTTAAGGTCGCCGGCCTTTTTCGTTTTTGGCGACGAACAAACCGGCTTCGGCATGCAGACGCTATTGCGTCGTACGCTTACGCGACCGTCAACATTGCGAACACATAACGCTAGGCGATTACAAGGTGCTCGATATTCAACCACAAGAAGCCATCTTCGGCACACGCCAGACAGCACAAAAGCAGCGCTTCAAATGGGTACGCTGGCCATTAATCCTGTTGCTGGCAGGTATTGCTATCGGGCTAGCTATTTTGTTTTTGCTCGACAAAGCATTAATTTCCCATGCGGTCGGCAAACGAAACTCTGTAGACCTGACAAACTCATCACGGCAGACCGCGACTACCAATCGAAGCACTAATATTTTTGAGGTTCTACCGGGCAATAGCCGCAGTGTATTAAATGATTCATTAAAAAACGGCCAACTCAATCCCGGCGACATCAATCCGATGCAAGCGCGGGAAGCACTCCGCAATGCTCCAACCTCAGCAATCCAAAATGCGATTCAAACCAAAACCGGAAAAACGCTCAGTGCCGACAAGATAGAAACTGCGCGACGAAAAGCGCTCTCCTCAGACGGACAACGAAAAATAAATCAGGCGTTAAAAAATCGCGACCAAATTGATTTATCAAAGATCAGAGAGAAGCTTGGGCGCTAAAAAATTCAGGCGTTAAATGCGCAACGGCTTGTAGAAGCACTTGCTGAACAAACGGTACTAGTATCGAGATAACAGTCGATTCGGTACACTAAAAAGACACACGCATTCTGTTGAGCACAAGCTCCAAAGGAATTTGCCCGCATGTCGAATCTACTTCTGGTTGCCTTTCTCTTTTTAATCGCAGGTGTGATTGCTGTTCCTGTGGCAGCCCGGTTCGGTCTGGGCTCCGTACTGGGTTACCTTATCGCCGGAATTGTGATCAGTCCTGTTCTGTATGCGTTGCATATCGATGTTGTTGCAATCCAGCATATTGCAGAGTTCGGCGTGGTGATGATGCTCTTTCTCGTCGGCCTGGAACTCGAACCGCGGATGCTTTGGCAAATGCGTAATCGGTTATTAGGCTTAGGCGGACTTCAAGTCGTATTAACGGCAGGACTGGTCACGGCTATTGCCATGTTGTTTGGTCTCCCGTTCACCATCTCCCTCGCCATTGGCCTCGTGTTGTGTTTATCTTCCACAGCCATTGTGCTGCAAACCCTGAATGAAAAAGGCCTGATGAAATCAGACGGTGGGCAGGCCGGGTTTTCAGTACTCCTGTTTCAGGACATTGCCGTTATACCCATGCTTGCGTTAATTCCGCTACTGGCCATGCCGGAACTAATGGACACAGCATCGGCGGTTGGTTCTGCTGCTGAGGCAGACGGTCATGGGGCCGGTGTTAGTCTGGTTGAGCACGTTAACGGTTGGCAGAGAACAATTATTACCATCGCTGCAATAGCAGCAGTGATTCTGGGCGGCCACTATTTAGTCCGGCCATTGTTCCGCTATATAGCAATGGCAAACTTACGCGAAATATTTGTGGCAGCAGCGCTGATGCTGGTGGTTGGAATAGCTTTGTTAATGACTCTTGTCGGGCTCTCTCCGGCACTCGGAACATTTCTGGCGGGTGTGGTTTTAGCCACCAGCGAATTCAGACATGAACTTGAGAGCGACATCGATCCTTTCAAAGGCTTACTGCTTGGCTTGTTCTTTATTACTGTTGGCGCCTCTATAAATTTTACTTTGCTGGCAGAAAATGTCGGCTTGATCATCGGGCTTACGGTCGGTTTAATCGCGCTCAAAGCGATGGTGCTATTTGTCTTGAGTCTGGTTTTCAAAATCGGTGGCAGCAACCGTTGGTTATTCTCATTAAGTTTGGCGCAGGCCGGGGAATTCGGTTTCGTCCTACTCAGCTTTACGGTGGCTAACAAAGTTATTCCCGAATCCATCGCCGACAAACTATTGCTAGTTGTCGCTTTATCCATGCTGCTAACTCCTGCACTGTTTATCGTTTTTGATAAGTTCATAGCACCCCGATTTTCCGCCTCCGACTCCGATCAACCAGCCGATATCATTGATGAGCACGCCAACATCGTCATTGCCGGTATCGGTCGGTTCGGCAGTGTGATCAATCGCATTCTGACGGCGTCCGGGCATAACACGGTGGTGGTCGACTACAATGCAAAACACTTGGAAACATTTCGAAAGTTAGGCATCAAAGCCTTTTATGGAGATGCCACCCGACCCGACCTATTGCATGCTGCCGGTATCGATCAGGCGCACATACTCGTTGTTGCAATCGATGATGAAGAGCAAATCACTGGGGTGGTTAAATACGTTAAAGAAAACTACCCACATGTTCATATTATTGCCCGCGCACTGAATCGACATCATGTCTATGATCTGTATGCTGCAGGTGCCGCTGACATTATTCGCGACACGTTTGACAGCGCCACTCGAGCGGCCCGTTCGGCCCTGGAAGCGCTCGATATTCCATTGAATGATGCTCAACAGAAAATAGATCGATTCGTTGAATTCGATCGGTACATTATTCGCGAGGTGGCCGAGACGTACAAACCCGGTGTACCTATCGGCGAGAATCCGGCATACCTGCAAAAAGTACGGGAGCTCATGCCGCTGCAAGAACAAGTTGTTCAAGGCAAACAGAATCTTCAGGATATTATTCGGGAAAATGAGACCTTGAGCGAGCCGAAGCCTGAGTTGGATAACAGCGCAGAGCCGAAAGCGACGTAGCTCAGGAATTCAAATGAGTGCCAGTTACACTGAAGGGCCAATCTTCAAGCACGTTACCGAATTATCAATGACGTCGGCTGTGGGTTTGTTCGCGATTTTTATCGTCGACCTTGTGGATATGTTTTTTATCTCCCTGTTGGGAGAATCATCGTTGGCAGCGGCCATTGGTTTTGCCGGCTTGGGACTTTTTCTTGGCGCATCTGCATGTATCGGTATATCGGTTGCTGTCTCGACCATTGTGTCTCAAACCATCGGCGCAGATAAAGACCTGCGTTCATCAGATGGCACATCAGAATACAGTGACCGAACTCGCCGCATGGCAACACACGGCTTAATGTATTCGTTGTGCTGGACAATACCCATTACACTTGTCACGTTAGTTTATGCACCCAACCTACTTTCACTGATTGGCGCAAGCGGCGAAGTATTAGATCTTGCCGTATCGTATTTTAGAATTGTTGGCGCATCCTTACCTATTCTCGGTATTGCCTTCGCCTGTAACAGCTTACTGCGATCTGTCGGCTCCCCTCGAATGTCGATGTGGACAACCTTATGGGGTGGAATTGTTAATGGGGTGCTGGACCCGATTCTGATCTTCGGCGCAGGGCTTGGTTTAAGTGGTGCCGCTATTGCGTCCGTGATCTCTCGATTCGTGGTTGCCGGAGTCGGCTTTTTCAATATTCAACGTAAGCACAAGCTGTTGGCGGCGCCGGATTGGTCGAAATTTTTAACCGATGTTAAGGAGCTAAATGGCATCGCACTGCCAGCGATGTTAACCAATTTAAGCGCACCGATAAGCTCGGCGTTCGCAACGGCACAAATGGCCCGCTTTGGTACCGACGCTGTAGCAGCTGCATCCGTTATCGGTCGTATCACGCCTGTGCTGTTTGCCGGTCTTTACGGTTTAAGTGGTGCAATTGGTCCTGTCGCATCGCAGAACTTTGGCGCAAAACAAATTCATCGTGTTTACGAAACACTGTTCGCAGGCTTACGTTTTGTCGTGATGTACGTGATTCCCATTACCGTGTTTATGTTTTTTATTCACCATTGGTTAGCCAATGTGTTTTCACTGGATGATGCCGCAGCTGAACTATTGAAGTTCTATGCAAGCTTTATTGTCGGTTCTTATATTCTGTTTGGCTTGCAGTTAACCGCAAATCCGATATTCACGGTGCTCCGTCACCCGGGTTATGCAACCATCAGTAACGTTGGCCGCGATCTTATTTTGGCTATCCCGCTTATTTTTCTGTTCTCATCACTGTTTGGTGCAAAAGGAGTTTTGGCGGGACAAGCACTAGCTAATGCGTTGGCGGGGCTTATCGCTTTCGGCGTTGCGAACTGGTTGTTAAAAAGGGCTGAAGCAGGCAAATCGATAGATGCAAAGTGGTCAAAGTTACGCTTGCATCATCATTTGCATGGTGCCTCTGGTGTGAATCATCGCGGTCATTAGTGTCGACACACGTGCATTAGCAATTGCTACAAATTGCAGACATAAAAAAGGCCGGTTTGCTTACGCTTACCGACCTTTTTAAACACAGTAATTAATGCGTTGTTATGACCTCGAACCCGCCATTACACGATTGATCTGTGTTGCTTTCATTACTGAATCGTTGCTTCCTTGCTTTCTCGGCTTTCAAACTCAAAGGCAATCTTGCCTTTATCGTCGAGAATAACGCGCACTTTGCCACCTTTACTCAGTTTACCGAACAGTATTTCATCTGCCAGCGGTTTCTTGATATTTTCGCTGATAATGCGTGCCATCGGTCGCGCACCCATTTGCGGGTCGAAACCGTGTTCAGCCAACCATGTTTTTGCTTCATAGTTGAAGTCGATGGACACGTTTTTCTCTTCCAGTTGCGCTTCAAGTTCAATAATAAATTTATCAACCACGTTAAGAATAATCTTCTTATCGAGTGGTTTGAATTGAATGATTGAATCTAAACGGTTTCTGAATTCAGGTGAAAACATTTTGTTTACCGCTTCCGAACCATCGGTTGCGTGATCCTGCTGGGTAAATCCCATGGTTGTACGTGAAAGCGATTCCGCACCAGCATTGGTCGTCATGATCAGGATGATGTTACGAAAATCTGCCTTACGACCATTGTTATCTGTCAAAGTACCGTGATCCATAACCTGCAATAACAGGTTAAAGACATCCGGGTGGGCTTTTTCAATTTCATCGAGCAGCACAACTGAATGTGGATTCTGCACAACCGCATCGGTTAACAAACCACCTTGATCAAACCCAACGTATCCAGGAGGTGCGCCAATAAGTCGAGAAACCGTATGACGCTCCATATACTCAGACATATCGAAACGGATAAGCTCAATACCCATTATCTTTGCCAGTTGTTTGGTCACCTCTGTTTTACCAACCCCTGTAGGCCCAGCAAACATAAAGCTACCAATCGGCTTATCTTGTGGCCCCAGGCCTGATCGCGACATTTTGATTGCAGATGCTAATGTATCGATAGCATCGTCTTGACCGAACACCAGCATGCGAAGATCGCGCGACAGAGTTTTCAATTTATCCATATCGGTTGAAGACACACTTTTTTCAGGTATACGAGCAATCTTGGCAATGATCGCTTCAATATCTTTAACCGTGATTGATTTTTTGCCCTTTACCGACGTGCCCTTAACGCGATGGTTCGCACCAGCTTCGTCAATAACGTCAATGGCCTTATCAGGCAGGAATCGATCGTTGATATAACGACCAGATAGTTCTGCTGCCGTTTTTAACGCATTCTGCGAGTACTTCACTTCGTGAAATTCTTCGTAACGCGTTTTAAGACCTTTGAGTATTTCAAAGGTTTGCTCAATTGTTGGCTCGGCGACATCAATTTTCTGGAATCGGCGAGATAATGCGCGATCTTTCTCAAAAATACCTCGGTATTCCTGATAGGTCGTGGAGCCAATGCACTTCAATTCACCTGATGCAAGCATGGGCTTTATCAGGTTCGATGCATCCATAACTCCACCAGATGCAGCACCTGCGCCAATAATGGTGTGGATTTCATCGATGAACAGCACCGCTCCGGGCTCTTTCTTTAATTGCGTAAGAATACTCTTCAAGCGCTTTTCAAAATCGCCGCGGTATTTTGTACCAGCGACCAAGGCGCCTAAATCGAGTGAATAGATAACGCTGTCTGCCAATACTTCTGGCACTTCACCATCAACGATTTTCTTGGCAAGACCTTCGGCGATAGCTGTTTTACCAACACCAGCCTCACCCACCAACAATGGGTTGTTTTTCCGACGACGGCATAGAACTTGAGAAGCACGCTCAATTTCAAAGTCACGACCAATAAGCGGGTCGATATCACCGGCTTGTGCTTTTACATTCAGGTTTGTTGCATATTTATCTAGCGGCTTGGCATCCGATTCACTCTCTTCGCCACCGTATTCGCCACTGCTCTCTTCGGTATCTTCGGGCTCATCCTGTGAATTCTTGGCAATGCCGTGGGAAATGTAGTTAACAACATCCAGACGCGTGATGTTCTGCTTATTAAGCAAATAAACCGTTTGAGAATCCTGCTCACCAAATATGGCAACCAGTACGTTAGCACCGGTAACTTCTTTCTTACCCGAGCTTTGCACGTGGAAGACTGCGCGTTGAAGTACGCGCTGGAACCCAAGAGTGGGTTGAGTCTCGCGTGTGTCGTTCTCATCGAGCAACGGTGTGTTCTCTTCAACGAAGGTGTCGAGCTCATCGCGAAGCGTATCGAGATCACCTCCACACGCACGCAGAACCTGAGCAGCTGTGGGATTATCGATCAGCGCGAGCAACAGATGCTCCACTGTCATAAATTCGAACCGCCTGGCACGTGCTTCCTTGAACGCGTTGTTTAATGTAAATTCCAGTTCTTTGCTTAGCATGTTTTCAGTTGACCGAAGTTATTCCAAATGATGGCAGCTATCAGCGTTGGCTGGCCGCCCCGTTAGGCCTCTTCCATTTCGCACATGAGTGGATGCTTGCCTTCCCTTGAGTATTGATTCACTAAAGCAACTTTAGTTTCAGCAATCTCTCGGGTGTACACACCGCAAACACCCTTACCCTTTTGATGAACATGCAACATAATGACATGTGCCTGTTCAAAATCCAGACTAAAAAAAAGTTGTAACACTTCGACCACAAACTCCATCGGTGTGTAGTCGTCGTTTATCAACACAACTTTAAACAATGGCGGTTTAGCCAGTTTTGGCTTGGCTCGTTCAACAACCAGCCCACCTTCATTGTCGTTATATTCTTTTTCACTCATACAGCGATTTCCACGAATCTCAGAACTCCGGCTCGAACTGCTATTCTACTGTGCAATTCGTGTAGTGCAATGTGATTCAGTGCAGTTATATAACCCGCAATTTTCATACCCTTAGCAGGATGTATGGTTGTTCATTCGCTATTTAAATATGCGGACACAAAATACTTCACTTGAGCGACTGGATAGCAACTTAAACAGGACAACTGGGCTTTTGCCGCTGCATGCAGAACCTAACGTGCCTCTTGCGCGTTAATAACCGCTCACACCTTTAGATTGTAGACCCGCGCGCCAATTTTCTGTTCAAAAATCGGCGTTTATCAGGGAAATTACAGCTCACTGTAATGTGACAGGGTTGGCACCGGTCGGGAAGGGACTCTAGCGCCTGTGGTGCTTTAAACGACGCCGTTTTTCACGGGCGTCTGCCAATGAAACATCGGAACGCTTGCGCTTACGCTGGCCGCTTGGCGCCGGTAGAGCACGTTGCGCTGATGTATCTTGCTGATCTTCCAGTGCATCACGCGTCGATATTCTGGCATCAGATGCCGTGGCAGATGGATTCGCGTCAGCCTCAGCTGAGACACTATTTCGTTTTTCAAATGCATTGGTCCGCCGCTTTTTCGGCAAAGCTTCCATACTTTTTTGCTTGAGCTGATAACTGATCACCTGCATGCAAACCAGGTATGCCCAAAAGTACGAGGTGAATTCGAGGTTAACTGCGCGAGAGCCAAATATACAGATAACGGAATAACAGACAGTCGCTGCGGCTCCACCGACCCCAATTGCTCTTATAAACAGATCTTCCTTGTTGCGGGAAAGCACCCGTCCCAGATGAAATGAGTAGCCCAGTATCATCAAGAACAGTACTAATGCTGGCAGCCCCATCTGTGCTGCAACGTAAATGTAAGTATTGTGCGGATCGCTCTCGTGTACCTCTTTCTCTGTGTACTGTCCTTTGAGCTTCTGGAACCCTTTAAAACCCTTACCTAGTATGGGGCTTTCAAGAATCATCTTGCCGCCAGCTCGCCAAAGTATTATTCGATGTTCAGAACTCTTATCGAGCTTTTCAGGTCCAGTTTCGATGACTTCAATTTCTTTCTCTGAACCGATTAGTCGATCTTTAACGGCCTGTGGAAACAAACCCGGAAAGACGAGAAACACGCAAATCGACACAGTCGCAATAAAGAACAAAAATCCCTTACCTTTATAGTAAGCCGCCATGAACGCACCAACGGCCATGGCCAGATACGCGCCACGTGAAAAGGTGGCGATAAGCAGTTTAGCCGCAAGAAGAAAATACGGTGTTAGCAGCCAAGCTCGAATGTCTTTTATATAAGTGACAAAAATCGCGCCGATTGGTAATACGGTGTACGCGAGAAACCCACCAAACATATTGGGTTGCTTGTGCGGCCCACCGATACGGCTTTTATCAATACTTGAACCACCCATTTTATCGAGCATTTCCGGTATGGCGTAAATCGCAAGAATCATCGCACCAATGCACATGTAAAGCACAAATCGTTTTGCCACTTCAATGGTACGGATACAACTGAGCGCAATAAAATACATTAAAAATTGATCTATCCAGGCTTTGTAGCTCAACAGCTCGTGATACATCAAGTGAGCATAGCCACCCGGTTCACGCATAATCGTAAAGCCCGACAAGCAGCTAATAAAGCCGAACAGAAACACCATGGTGGTGCCAGGCGGCCACGACAACCAGGTTAAGCGCCCATCGACTTTCGCCAGAACCGAGGCAAACAAGCCAAGCAGCAAAAGCATGTTGGTACCGTTAACGCCGGGCGCAACGGGGATGACGTAGGTACCCGAAAACGGCAGATACAGCAGCAAACAAGCAAGGATCAGCTCAACGCCGCGAAACGCGGTGGAGAATACATATAAGCCCATAAGCCCGGCAAGACCATACAGTGCCCAGATGGGCCAAGGTCCTGTTAAAGCGATACTGACCGCGAGCATGCCCGGAAAGAGCAAAAACAGAATAACGGGCTTCAACCCTTCCCATTCAGGAAGACCGTAGTGCATGTTCGCGCGCGCAGCAGCCTTTCGATCTTTGGCTTTGCGGCCTCTGTTTATCCGCTCTCCATTCGCAGAACGGCGCCCACGACGACCCCTTACGCCCACATCAGCGATAGATTCGTTCACGCCAGCAAGATCGTCTGCGTTAGCGTGCTGAAATGGATTTGTAGAGGCCATGGTATAACCGGTTACCCAAGGTTCGCTTTACCAGCGCCTTGGCTTTGTGCTTGGTTTTTTCGATTGCATAATACGTCGCATCGGCATTAATCATTCGATCGAACTCATCGATGGTGGTTCCGCGTCTGATCGCTACGCGTTTTAGTGGTGCAATTGAGCTCATGTCACTGTGCTTTAACGTTCCAACTTCCGAGCCAAATAACTGGGCAAATCCGGCACTACGTGCAATTTCGAGCGTACGTTGGCTATATCGACCGCCTGGAAAGGAGATTGATTGTATCTGCTGTCCACTTTGACTTGCCAGCTGCACCATACTTTGACGTAGTTCACGTTCTGCATCGGCATCGGACAAATCATCGAAAAACCGATGCGTCATCCCATGCGAGCCAATTTCAATTCCATTATCAGCCATTTTCGCAAGCTGCTCGGCGCCACAGAAATGCGGCCGATTATCGACAAAATCGCCGGTGACAAACAGATACGCACTCAAGCCCCTTTCAGCCAGCAATGGCATCGCGATATCGTAGTTACTGATATGGCCATCGTCGAATGTAATAACAACATCTGGCATACCTGAATCATTTATATTCAACAAGCCGACCTGCTTGTCTCGAAGCATGTCGAGCTGTGCGACAAAATTCTCAAGTGACACTGCATACGGCAAATCTTCAGCATCGATGCGGCTCGTGTCATCACCTGGATAGAGCCCGTGATACATCAATACAACGCTCATGATTGCTTCCATCGCACGTTAGCGTTTCCGCTGAAAAATCGAAATGCGCCTGCCACAGCGGCTGCGTTTAATTGCAAAAACACCTTAATGAAATTAAACAACTTGTTGTCCAGCCCTTGCACACCGGCCATATTCGCCAGCCCTGCACCATAGAAAAGCACTTGCAACACAAACATAAGCTTGAGAAAACTGCCCGAACCCAATAGCGAAGCCACGAACGCGATTAACATAGCGTAAGGCACCAGCAAACGAAAGACCTTATGCGATAAAAACTGCAAAAACACCGGGTTTTCTTTCGGATTAAACAGCCAGCGGTTGCGCGTAAACGATTGGAAATTTCCCGCCAGTGTTCTTGTTTTTCGGCGAAATTCTCCTTTAGCGCTGGACTCTGCCCTGTCGAACACGCGCGCGTCTGGTTCAAATACCGTTCGCTTACCCTTACCCAAAATGCTTATCGGTGTATTGAAGTCGTCCAGTAATACATCGGGCTCATGATCGATATAGTCTTCGCGTCTGATCGCATACAACGCACCCGTAGCGCCGGTGGTGGAGAACAGCTTGCTTTCGTTCAGTCGTATCCATTTCTCGTAACGCCAATACAACCCGACATTAGTGGATTCGATACCATCATCGTCAGCGAGTGACAATTCGCCACTTACTGCACCTATTCCAGGCTGGACCAATCGCTCTACCAGGGCTTTAATCGCATTCGACGATATCGTTTGCCGTGCATCCATGAACACAAGGATGTCTCCTGTTGCCTTTGCCACGCCTTTATTTAACGCTGTTGGCTTACCCGCAGCTGGCTCGTAGTGTTGTACAACCAAGCAGTTAAAGCTCGATTGAGCAGCGCTAAGCAATGCAACGCTCTTATCGGTTGAACCATCAGATACAAAGATAACCTCGAGTTTATCTTGCGGGTAATCCAACGCCTGCAAACTATCCAACTTTGTGGGTATGTGTGCTTCTTCATTGTGCGCAGCTATTACGATGCTTACCGGCGGATAGTCGGTTAAAGGCGCTCGTGATGGTGTCGTTATACCTCGTGCTCTCATATGCAACCAAAGCGGAAAAATAGCGTAGGTGTAAACACAGAACATTACTGCGAGTAGAAAGACCCAGATCATCAGACCTCACCCGCCTTGGGAGGACGAATACGGTCGAGCACCCACTCACGCGTTTGCGCATCGACCACGACAATAATGGTGCACAGCAACACACCACCAAGCATGCCCTTGCCAAATAAATTGGCAATATCACCACCAAAGTTAAACTTGAACAACAAAGCATAAACCAGCAGGCTTAGCATTGTGACCAACAGTGGCACACGCGGCTTAATATCGAATGCAAGAAAATCGAATGCCCTGTAGCTAACACCCAGCATAAACACCAGATAGGAGGCGATGGTTACCAGTGCCGCACCTAGAATACCGTACACAGGAATAAGTAAAATGTTTAAACACAGATTTAAAATGGTTGCCAGCCCACCCCAAAACATTAACACCTTGGTATTTTTCTTGATGTAGAGCCCCGCGGCAAGAAAGTGCATAGCACCATCCAATAAAAAGCTGAATGCCACGAACGGGATAATGATGGTACCCGGTGAGTATTTATCACTGGCCAGAAAATTCATCAGATGCGGGCTCACTAGTGAGAACAATGTGATAAACGGAATACCGAGCACCACATAACTATGAAAACCATGAGACAGAAATGTCTTGGTTCGCTCAACGCTCTCCGACTCCCACAACTGCATATAATGCGGCTTTATAGCCTGCACCATGGCGGTTAAGATAATCAGATCGAGATAGGCTGTTAAGTTGTAAGAGGCTGAATACATACCCAGCTCGTTTTCGCCCAACATCACCTGAATAATGTAACGATCGCTTAAGCGCATAACCAGGCCGAGCGATTCGAGCATCATCAACGGCATACCATAAACCAGCATGGCTTTACCCAGTGAGGGCTTGATATCTTTAAAGTTAAACTTGAAATCCGGCCAGTACTTTTTCCCGGCAAACACAACACCGACTATTTCGGCAAGCACCATCGCCAAAAGTACATAGGCCACACTGATGTTGGTAAAAAACACAACCCCTAGAACCATCAACAGATAAAGGTAGCGTGTGACTACATGCGTAAAACCGACTATGGCGCTGCGTTGCTGGGCGCGGAGAAAATTCAAAAAACAACTGCCAAGCAGTCGAAAGAATACGATTCCCGACGCAACCAAAAATAGCGTTGAAATGTTATCGAACTCGGAATGGCGTGGCATAAAGCCGTAGCCAATGAGTAACCACAAGCCAGTGGTCAGCGCAGCAAACAGAACAAACATCATGCTAACGGTGCTGTTCATCTGACTTACGCTGAATGTCAGATTGGCATTTTTTATCTGTGCATAAAAACGTATAACCGCATGCTGCATCCCCAACTTACCAACCGCAACAAACAGCGTTAATGATGCGGTTATAAGTCCAAGCACACCATACTCGGCAACCGTTAAAGAACGAGTGAGAATGGGAAAGGTTATAAAGCCCACGAATGCGGTCAGCACTCCGGCGGAGGCATAATTTCGTATGTGCTTTAATGCGCCTGATGCGGCCACGACGTGAATAACCTCAGCGTTACGCAGCTTTGCGATAGGTGTCGTGCAGCTCGCTCAGGCCGCAAAATTCTGCACCCTCTTGCTTGCACCAATCCAGGCCGGCAACCATGTCGTCAATGAATCGTTTAACCTCTGAAGGGGTCTGCGGATAGGGTGATGCTTTTTCGATAACTTCCATGGAATGAAACATCATATTGATGTTGATCAATTCTCTATCGGGATGGCGTCGCAAATGATAATGGAATATCCGTTTCATTTGATCGACGCTCGCGAACCAGGGTCTGAACCAAATCGGATTGCGGCGCAGCGTTCTTGGCCTGACTGTAACAGGAACCTCCAGAATACGCTGATCGGTATAGTCTCCAGCAACAATAATCTCGTCGGCGGCAGGGAAATACGGCTGCTCCGGAGCGTGACGGAAATCCACTATGGCATTGGGCTCTATCCAACGGATATGTGGCGTAACACTGCTATCGACCTTATAACCGAGTTTCTGTAAGTTATTCAGCGATTGTTCATTGGCACCGTATCGGCCAGCGCGGAAACTGGTTGGCCGATAACCCAGCTTTTGCTCAAACAGATCGCTTAAATTAGCAAGCTTGGCAAGCTCGATATGCTCGGGATAGCCGCATTGAAAATCCGAGCTGTCAATACCGGCATAGCTGAAGTATTTTTTCTCAGGCTCTACAAAAGCTGCATGCAAATGGGTACCAAGTTCAAACTGCCCTTCCAGATTTCTCAGTGTCTGGACACACTCGTTGTTTTCTAAAACTTCAACCGTTAGCAGGTAGGTTGGTACGGCGCCGACTTCAGCGAATGCCGGTTGCAGCCGATTAGGCAACCCTTCGTTAATCGAATCGAAGGTAAGCGGGTTTGACCGCACCCAGTTAGGATCATGATCGCATTCGGTATCAATTGATATGGTAACAATGATTCGTTGCGCTTTACTGGCCACCGTACACCCCAACCAGTCGATCAATTACGCCTTCCATGCCATATTCAGCTTCAATAAGTTGACGCCCGTTCCTTCCCATACGCACATTGTCTGATTGATTTTCGTAACATTTAACAATGAGTTCAGATAGCGAATCGGAATCACCTGCGGGAAACAAGTGACCAGATACACCATCGTTAATAAGATCTTGGTTACCACCGATATCGGTTGCCAGCACCGCTCTGGCAGAGTGCATTGCTTCTATTACCGAATTAGGCAACCCTTCTGCAAAGGAAGGTTGAACGTATAAATCAAGTTCGGCGTAGAAGCTTGCCGTATCTTCAACAACACCACGAAACTCTACTTGATCGGCAATGCCTAAATTCTTTACCTGTTCGCGCAGCTGGGGTTCTGCAATACCAGAACCCGCTAAAATAACCCGGACTTTCATGTCAGGTTGCTTGGTTAGACTCTTTGCAAAACCGTCGAGCAACACATGTACGCCCTTCACTTCTCTGAGACGACCACAATAGCCTATGGTAAAAATATCTGATTCCGGCATGGCACTGGGTTGTGCGCTGGTATCGATACCATTTGGTATCAGCGCTATTTGATCTTCGCGAAACCCAGCGTCAAGTAATTTCAACCGGGTTTCATCACTGATGGTTTGCACATAATCGATTTTGCGCATCGCCAGCCTAAGCAACATATTCAGCGGATACAGTCGCTTGCGTTGATCAAGAACCCCACCTTCGAATTCAAAGAATCCCGAAATCTTGGTTATTATCGGTATGTCAGTGTATGGGCGCACAATGCCGGCGGTTGCCGCGAGTAAGCGCGTTACATGCACGTGCATGCAATCGTATTGCCCGCGATGCTTCAATAAAAAAGCACCGAACCGGAACATCATAACCACTGATCCTACAAGCTTTATATGCGGGTAATCGATATAGGTAATGGGTATGCCATCTAGAGAGGTTTGATCGAAACCTTCGGTTAGTACTCGTGGCGCAATGTATTGAACACTCACCCCACGTGCTTTCAGGGCTTGCGCAAGTTTAACCGCTTGCGTTTCAGCGCCACCCAAACCGGGAAAGCGACTGTCGATAACGAACAGTACGGAAAGCTCTGCAGCATCAACTGTTGATTTTTCATTGGCGTCTTCTGCCAGGTCTGTATCTCTGGATTCCAACGCCATCATTGAAGCAACGACTTCATTTCTATAGTGAGGTCTTTGCTTGCACGCGTAGGAGGTGCCCAGCGTAACCCCAGGGTCACGCGGTTTTCAACAACGTCAATATTTTCGGGGAGTTCACTCGCATCGCCTAACAAACGTGTACGTTCGCCTTGAGAAACATTAACGCGGTACCCAACCTGAAATTCAAAGCTTCGACTCAAACGGCGAATAACCTGTACCGTTCCCAGTGCTGATTGTGTGTAGTCATCACGGTTTTGATAATCCTGCTGCTCAAGACTCAGCGTCGATGTTAAGCGCGTTCTTGGTGAAAATATGTAGCCATAGTTAACTGACACACCCATGTTTACGCGATCTTCGGCATCACCAGCATCGGAAAATCCTGTGTTGTCAGCCAACAGCCTAAAATCAGACAGCCCGGCATACGCGCCGATATCGAACACAGTCGCCGAGGACGCGAACGCGTAACGCATATCGAGCCGTGACTCATCGAAAAAGCCATCGCCATCGGAAGCTGTTGCTGAGCCATCGGTAAGCAGCGAATCGACGGTATTCAGTGTTTGATCACGCAAGTCTTGAGTGAACGAAATTCTGAAATCTGTTTGCGGGCCAAGCTGACGTGTTAACGCTAAACGCGCATTCAGACCATTAAGAGATTCTTCTTCCGTATCGTAGCGAGTCCCACCCAACAGCGCCTCATAGGTATTTCGGCCTCGCGTCCGAGCCCAGGTGGCGGCCAATGATAATCGATTGAAATCACCTTCAAGGTTTTCCTCTGGATTATCTGTGTAAATGTTGCCGAAGGACAAACCCCAAGTGTTACCCCTATCGGTATCAAACGACCAATCCGCTGTGGTGTTGTAAAGCGTCTCTAATGTTCGATCATCTTCTGACTGATTAACATAAAGAAAACGTGCATTGACACGACTGAAAGAATCCAGCTCGTAATTGAATCGTGGGCCAGTGACAAACACATTTCGCCGAGCATCACTAAGCTCATCGATAGATTGCAGGCCATCATCAGCCCTGACGCTACCAAGAATATCGCCGACATACCAGGAAAAAGCGCGCGGGGTTATTTGCGCCTCAGCCGCTCCGATGAATTGGGTAATGGCACTGAAATCGTCATCTTCATCGTCCAGCTGTTTTTGAGAGATCAGCTCACCTGAAAAAGCACCGCGAACACGCGTGCCTTTCTGCTCACCAAAAACACCAAACTGAACGTAGCCCAGCTGCCCTTCTTGCTCAAGACCGGCGTTAGCGCCACCGACATTGTCAGAGGCGTTTACAGAGAGAAGACTCTCAAAACCGATATCCAAAGCAGTTACAGCACTGGAGAAAAAAACTAACGCGAGCGCGACTAACGCCTTCTGATGTAACACTTGATATCAACTCGTTACCATACAACCGCTTAGAGCGGCTGATCATTAATGACAATACCTGCCAACTTGCGTTCGTCAATTTCGTCAACAATGCTATCGAGCACCCCTGGTGTTACTCCACCATAAGGTAAAACAAGCACGGTGTAATCGCAGATATCTGACAATATTCTTGCATCAGCGGACGTGGTCATTGCCGGGCCATCTACGATTACATAGCGATTGTCATATCGTTCCTTGATATCGATCATTAACTGCTTGTAACGAGCCGAAGTAAAGTGCTCAGCACTGATTTCAGTGTGACTGCCAATAGGGATTACACGCATTCGTGGAATACCACTTGGACTCACAATGTGCTCTACACCTAGCTCCGGGTGCTCCAGGTATTCAAGTAACCCGTGAGAATCGTCTCTGCCAATAAGCTTGAGCAGCTTATGAATCACAGGGTCATGTAAATTAGCGTCTACTAGCAGAGAAGTTTTAGCTTTATCGAACGCAATTGTCGCTGCAAGGTTCAATCCAACAAAACTACCGCCGCCCTGTGGCACAACCGAACTAACCAAGACGGAGAAGTTACCTTGCTCCTTCAGGCTGTACAGCTTCGTTCGAAGTTGCCGCATGGCATCGACCAATGCACGATTTTTAGATCGCGGATGAACAATACCCAGCATTTCAAGCTGGCGATCGCTGAACAGCTTCGCCTCTTCCATGTTGGCCAGATCGGCTCGCGCCTGATCTGCCAGGGTAACGGCTGAGTCTTTGGTTGCATGACCAGTTGAACGACCGCTGGTTTTGCGATGCACCGGCACCATCGAGCGACCATTACTTTTTCTGTCTCGACGCGCCCGCTTGCCCTGTTGTTGCTCAACAATGGATCGGACGTTGGCTATTTTCGCTCTATCAGTCACTACACTGCTCCTTGAGACGAGATCGCCATCATGTATTTAGCAATTGCTACCATTACGTAAAGCGCTACAACGAGCACCACGACACCGATTACTGTGGAAGGTTTGCTTAATAAACCTTCTTTCTCACTCGGCTGTTTCATGTGCGGAACAGTGGTCAGCAGAGGGAGTTCAAGTAAATCGGTAATCGCCGATTGGGTGCGAATACGCGGGTCGAGTTTCAAGAACACAACCAGATAAAATATGGGTAACAACAAGGCAAGCACCAACCCCATAGCGGCGATATGCATGAAGCGCAAACCGGTGGGTAGTACCGGGAAGTTTGCTGCTTGCTGAATGTTATACAACACACCCTGATTTTCAGAACTCAGCATCATGGTCAGTCGAGCACTTTCCTGACGACGCAGTAAGTCTTCATACAGGTCTTTGTTGATCTGATAGTCGCGAGTCAGCTCAGAGAGCTCCCGTTCAACCTTACCCGACACGGCTGAGCGTTTGATTTCCTGATCGAGCATCACTTTAAGCTGTGCACTTCGCGAGCGCTGCGATTCTGCTTCTGCAGTCACACGAGCCAAGTCGCTACGAAGCTGCTGATAGACCGGGTTTAAATTCGATGCACCGTTGTATACCGAGCCGTTAATGCTGTAAGACTGAGTGGCACTTGGAGTAGTAGGCACTCTGTTAGCCGCGTTGCTGATCAGCTCCTGAATCTGCTGCTTCAAACGGATGATATCGGGGTAATCGTCGGTGTAAGTCAGGCGCAGCAAATCAATTTGGGCCTGTAGCTCGTCTACTCTGGAGCGAGTCTGACTGGCTGCATATTCAATTGCCATAGTGGAAGATTCAGATTTCAATTCACGCTCAAGCGATTTTCGACGCTGATTGAACTCGGCGTACTTAAGATTCGCCTCTTCCATTTCGCGCCGCAGTTCAACAATACGTGACTCAACATTGCCTTCTGTGGTGGCGCTGATACCAGGGTATTGTTTGCGAAAACTTTCCAATCTGGCGTCTGCATCTTCCAGCTTGGTTCGGTAGGTTTCGACTTGATCAACGATAAAGTCGAAAGCCTCTGAGGTTTCGAGACTGGAGCGCTGCTTGGATTTTTCAAGAAACAGCTCAGAAAACTTATCGGCCGTTTTGTACGCCATTTCCGGGTCGCTGTGTTCAACCACAATTTCCAGAAGCTGATTATTGATGTTGAAGATCTCGGTATCTTTCATAAGATCTTCTTTAACCCGCTCACGCTCTACCGCCGTTGCGTTCGGACCAACATAGCCTTCCACCGTATCGAGGATGGTGTCCATGATGTCGTTACTGAACAGAGTTTCCCGAGCAACATTTGCCTGATTGATTTCCAACGCAGTTTCAACACCGGCTACAGCTTGTACGGCGTTTTGGGTATCAACGTGCAGCTGAACGTAGGACGTGTATTTCTTCTGCCAGAACCAGGCAGTGATGAGAAACAGCAGCGCTACAACAGCGAATATCGAGAGCAATGTGCCCCGCCTGGCCGCCGCTTCACGCGTTAGCAGTGGTACCCATTCATCGAGAGTTATATTACTCATTGCTTGTAAAATCAGTTGTCATGTTAGTTAAGAAACTTCTTTGCCATCGTGGCTTAGCGTGTTGTCAATCAGAAGCGCCGTTCTGGCACTGAGATGACATCCCCCGGATACAAATCGTAATTTGAATCCAGCACGCCCTCTTTTAAAATACTTTCGAGATAAACGGGGTAAATATTCGTGTCACCGTTCACCGTTCGGTAGAGTTTCGACGCCTCGGGAGATGCAAATTCATTTACACCACCGGCCTCCAGAACCAAATCCAATACGGTCATGCCTTCGCGATGACTGATCGATTTCGGTTCCGCAACACCACCAACAACCCGCACGCGATTTTTGAATTCGTCACTGTTGAGTTCTTCGACAATGATAGAAACCTTCGGCGTACGAATAAACTGCAGTAATTTTTCCTCTGTGCTTCGTGCAATTTCATCGGGGGTACGTTTCCCAGCCAATACATCTCCGACCAACGGTACTGAAATATAGCCATCCGGGCGTACTGGAACGCGTACAGATAGGTCTGGATTTTTCCAGACACTGACACTGACGATGTCTCCTGCACCTAAACGATACTCTGGTGTGGCACCAACCGTGGGCTCAGGAGGACGGTCGTCATAATCTATCGTGCCGCCGGAGGTTCCGCATCCCACCAGAAACATCGCCAACAAGATTGTTAAGTAACGCAAATTGCTCATTTGTAAGACTACCCCTGGGGCCATAAGTTGTGCTTCGGTTCACACTTTTTCAAAACGACAGTGCAGCGAGCGGTCGCTTGAGACGCGCAAATCGCCTTGTAATCCGTTGTATCGGCAGTGTTGCCTTAATAATTACCCTGCATCGACATATCGCCAGTAGATATACGTATCTTACTGACTTAGTAATTTTATTACCTTGAGGTGTGTCCTAAAATGCACCGGGCGGCGCTTTTTATCACAAAACTCTACAACGTCGACATATTAACCAAAGGTTTACTGAAAAAGTGGTTAAACGCCGGTAAGCTATAGTTTGAGGCTTGGAGCACTTTGTGGCAATTCAATTTCAGCAAAATTATCAGTTACTGGAGCTCACTCCAGCAGACAATTGGGAGACGGCCAGTAAGAACTATCGTCGTCTGGTTAATGTCTGGCATCCCGATCGCTTTACAGACCGTCCTCGCGAGCGCATACATGCGCAACAGCAGTTCATTGAATTAACTAAAGCTTTCAATAATTTGCGTACGTTTTACCGTAAAAACCACCGTCTGCCGTACGAGCAAATCAAACAGGCTATTGCCGACTCACCTGAGCCAGCGAGTCATCAAAGAGTGTCACCAGCAGACAAAACAGTGTTTGAAAAGGGCATTTTAAACAAACGTAAACCTTCGTTACTAAAACGAAAATCCCGATTCCTGAAGCCTCTGCTTTGGGGGCTGCCGGTGGGTGCGACTATCGCTGCTGGAATGCTTGTCTTCGTTATTGTCGATCGCAACGCTAAGTTGAACACGATTGAAGAGGCAAAACGCGTTTTACGCAACGCAGAACCCAGTGAGTACATGCGCGACTCAACCGAGATCTCCAAAGCAAATAGCCGAACATTGCTGCTCAACAGCACCAGTGGCGGCGGAAAAATGGGCGACAAACTCGCCAGAGACGTCTTTAAGTAAACAACTGGAAGTAAAGCACTCTCAGCCGTCTGAACAGTCTGCGTTTCTAGCGAGCGCCTTTACCAAACAGAACCACCTCGGCGGTTTGACACAATATCAGCATATCGAGAAAGATCGTGTGGTTTTTGATGTAGAACAGATCAAATTCCTGCTTCTGAATCGAATCCTGTAGCGACGCACCATACGGATAACACACCTGAGCCCAGCCGGTTATTCCCGGCTTAACGGCGTGTCGCTCGTTGTAATAGGGAATCTCTTTGGCGAGCTCTTCAACAAACTGCGGACGCTCGGGTCTCGGCCCGACAAAACTCATGTCGCCGCGAAGTACGTTGAGTATCTGCGGCAGCTCATCGATACGAGTTTGACGAATAATATTTCCGACAGCTGTCACACGGGAATCGTTCTTTGTTGCCCATTGAGCCACGCCATCCCGTTCAGCATTGACGCTCATGCTGCGAAACTTGAGCACATGGAATGGCTCGCCTAAATGCCCCACTCGAGACTGCCCGTAAAAAACCGGCGCATTGATGCCGTCTTCCAACTTGATGGCGATGGCGGTGATGAGCATAAACGGCCAGGTAATAAGCAGAATAAACGCACTCGCCACCACATCGAACAGGCGTTTTGATACATCACGAAAAGCGCCACTATCGAACCCGTCTGAATAAATCAGCCAATCGGGGCGGAGTATGTCCAGCGGTAATTTACCTTGCTCACGCTCGAAAAAGCCAAGCAGGTCGATGATATCAATGCCGTAGAGCTTGCATTTGAGCAGTTCATCCAGAGGCATACCATTACGGCGTTCGTCGGCTGCGACCACAATTTCATCTATGGCATTTGCAGCGCAGTAATCGAGCAGGCTTTGCCCTCCTCTATTCACCACCATGGCAGTATCAACCGCTACTGACTTGTCGGTATCCAGCGGCACGTAACCCACCACACGAAAACCGCGCCTATCAACACGTCGGCGCAATCTGCGCGGAATGGAGGCCGCCTTTTCGCCGGCACCCAAAACAAGCACGCGAATTTTTAAAATGTCTCGATCGACATAGTAGAAAAACATTGGCCGGATTGTGCCTACCATGAAAAACGCAACGATAAGGGCGAGTGCAAAAACACCTCGACCAAGATACAAACTGGGGATTAAGTAATACATCAGCGCCAGCACCGCGGCGCCACACATGAAGCCAATGATTGAGCGTAAAAACACACCCAGAATACCGCCGCGAAAGCGGCTCTGATACAAACCCATGGCCATCATGGTAATGGGCATCACCAGACCGAAAAGAATGGATGTGACTACCGGCGAGTTGATGCTCTCGATTTCGTGGAGGCTTTGACCATCGAACCGTACGTACACCGACACGTACACTGCCGCGACGCAGACACAAAACTCTATAAGTGCCAGCATTAAAAATGGCACCCGCAAGTGCATTTTGAAAAACTTAAACGTCGCCACTGCCGATTAACATCCTTTGGTTACCCCTATCCAAATAGCGGTGTGTATTTGAGAAACTGTAATCTAATTCAATAGTTATGTACTGCTGCCGATAGTCGTATTCAACTACTCATTAACGGTGAATTGCCACCGCGTAGAGAATCCCGTGCAATGAATATGTCGGCGCAAATTGAACTAGAGCACAGTCTTGAAGTGCTCTCAGTAGACCACAACAATAGTTGGGAGGATATTGAGAAACAATATCGCCAACTCATTCAACAGTGGCATCCAGATCGCAACTCTGGTGAAGACCAGCAGCTGGCGCAAAATAAATTCATCGAAATCAATACGGCATATAAACTGATTCGCGAACACTATCGCAAAAGTGGTTCAGTACCTCGAAAAATCCCACCAGAACAAGATGGCCCGCTATTGGGCACCAAAAAAAAGGTTCTGGTTAATCCGGCCGTTTATAGAAACAAGTTTCTGATCGCAGGCGTTCTCGCCATTTCGATTGTCGCTGTATTCGGGGCGATATTGTGGTCACTTGATTCGCGTTTGGCAGAAAACAATCGTGACAGAGCCAAAGCCGATCAATCAGAATCGGTTGTGAACAGTGATTCACAACCAGCAATTAGTCAGGCAAATGAAACAAACGATATAAAACACACCAGTGTTGAACTGGAGCCTTAGGTAAAAGTACGTAACGCTAAGCCTGTAAAGCTAAATAGTTATCCGCTGCAATTCGTCACAATACGTTTAGAATCAATGCAGCGCCAAAGTTGCTTTGCAGTATAATTTGCGCAACCAGAAATAGCATGCCATCACTTCAGTGTTTCGCATACGCTATTTGTTATAGAAAACGGAAAATTCATGTTCAAGATTGATGCTCAAGATCAACTGGCAGTCATCGGCCTCGGCTATGTAGGTTTGCCGCTTGCGGTGGAATTCGGCAAAGCATCTCCTACCATAGGCTTTGACATTAATGGCGATCGCATTGCGGAACTCAACAACAAGCAAGATCGAACGCTTGAAGTCAGCTCTGAAGAAATGCATGAAGCCAGGCATTTAAGCTTCACTAGTGACATAAACGATCTCAAGCCTTGCAAAGTGTTCATCGTTACGGTTCCAACGCCAATAAATAGTCACAAGCAGCCTGACCTTACCCCGCTGATCAAAGCCAGCGAAGCAATCGGTTCGGTCATGCAAGCGGGCACGGTGGTCATCTATGAATCCACTGTTTATCCCGGCGCAACAGAAGAAGTGTGTGTCCCCATTCTAGAGCGAGTCTCAGGCCTAAAATTCAACGAAGACTTTTACGCCGGATACAGCCCCGAACGAATCAATCCGGGCGATAAAGAACACCGCGTCAGCACTATCATGAAGGTAACTGCAGGTTCAACGCCCGAGGTTGCAGAGGAAGTCGATAAGCTTTATCAACGAATCATTACCGCCGGTACGCATTGCGCCAGCAGTATTCGGGTTGCCGAAGCTGCCAAAGTTATTGAGAACACACAGCGCGATCTGAATATCGCTTTGATAAACGAACTGGCCATTATTTTTGACAGGCTCGGTATCGATACATTAGAAGTGCTTGAAGCTGCAGGTACAAAATGGAACTTTCTGCCCTTCCGGCCCGGTTTGGTTGGTGGGCATTGCATTAGTGTCGACCCTTACTACCTAACGCACAAAGCACAGGAAATCGGCTATCACCCTCAGGTTATTTTGTCCGGACGGCAAATTAATGACAGTATGGGCGAGTTTGTCGCCAGTCGAGTAGTAAAAATGTTAACGCGACGTCGAGTACACGTTGTGGGTGCAAACATTCTCATACTCGGACTCGCATTTAAGGAGAACTGCCCGGATTTACGCAACACCCGGGTTGTCGACATTATCAGTGAATTGGATAACTACCACGCTAACGTAGAAATCTACGACCCTTGGATAGATCCAGCTGAAGCTGAACACGAATACAATATCGTTCCGGTCAAGGAACTGCAAAAGGGTCGGTACGACGCCATCATCCTGGCGGTAGGACATAAACAATTCATCGATATGGGTGTGGATGAAATTCGAGCGCTCGGGCGTGATAAACACATTTTATATGACATCAAAAGCGCACTGCCAAAAGACAGCGTTGACGCAAGACTTTAAGTCACTCGACATTTAACTTATCAAGATTAACGGCCATCAACTATGAAAGTTCTTATTACGGGTACGGCGGGATTTATCGGCTCTACACTCGCCATGCGGCTACTGGCTAGAGGCGATGAAGTCATTGGAATTGATAACGTCAATGATTACTACGACCCTAACCTGAAACTTGCGCGTTTAGAAAGAGTGAAAGCGTACGACGGGTTTACCGAGGTTCGCGGAGATCTTGAAAATCGCGACCTCATGGCCGAAACCTTTAAAAAGCATCAACCTCATCGCGTGGTTAACCTCGCTGCACAAGCAGGTGTTCGATACTCTCTTGAAAATCCGTATGCGTATATCGATGCAAACGTTTTGGGTTTTCTTAACGTGCTTGAGAACTGTCGATATACAGGTGTTGAGCATCTGGTTTATGCGTCAACAAGCTCCGTATATGGTTCGCACACAAACATGCCATTTTCAGTACACGAGCCGGTAGATCACCCCGTTAGCCTCTACGCGGCAACCAAGAAGTCTAATGAACTTATGGCTCATACTTACAGCCATTTGTTTAATATTCCAACTACCGGCCTGCGCTTCTTTACAGTTTACGGACCTTGGGGACGACCAGACATGGCGCTGTTCCTGTTCACCAAAAACATTTTGGCCGGCAAACCCATCGACGTATTTAACTACGGCAAGCACAAACGTGACTTTACTTTCGTAGAAGACATTGTCGAAGGTGTGGTTCGAACCTTGGATAACGTTGCAGCGCCTAACCCGGACTGGGATAGCAGCAAACCGGATCCTGCAAGCAGTGCAGCACCTTACCGTGTTTATAACATTGGTAATAACAAACCAGTCGACCTTGAACACTACATACACGTACTCGAAGAGTGCCTGGGCAAAAAGGCTGAGAAAAACTTACTGCCACTACAAGCCGGCGATGTGCCGGATACGTATGCCGATGTGTCTGATCTGGTTAGAGACGTTGACTACAAACCAGATACAAGCGTAGAAGACGGTATTGCACGATTTGTCGAGTGGTATCTTGATTACTACAAAGTTTAGCCCCAGGCTTTTTCGCTAAAACACTAACAAACTCTACGAAAAAGGTCGGTTGAATTACAACCGGCCACTGACTTTATACGCAATCGTGGCAATGATTTCGTGTAACAGTAAATCAAACTTTAGCAGCGCGCTGGTTTGCGGCCATAACGCATACCCCGGCACATTGCGTATCCCATGCCGATCGACGGCCACTGCGCACACCTCAAGGCCTTGCTTTTCGAACACGGCTTTCGCACGTTTCATGTGCAATGCGGACGTCACCAGGATAATCTCCTCAGCGAATTCTCGGCCATCGATTAGCTGCCGAATGTTGATCGCATTCTCATGCGTGCTTCGCGATTCATTTTCTTCGTAGAGACGTGCCGGAGCCACGCCCATTTCGCGCAGGTAATGCGCCATGACAGCACTCTCAGACACGGTTCGCAACGCACCACCTGCCAATAATACCGGCACATTCGGGTACCGCTGGGCCAATACACGCCCCGCATTCAAACGCACAAATGTGGGCGGATCGAGATACTGTAACTGCTCGGTGCTGGTCGCTCGGGAATCCACCCCACCACCTAACACGACAATCGGCAGTGGCTTTAAACACGCAGGTTGTTCGGTGAATTGATCTTCATAATGCAGCAGCATCGGATTCACCACCCTTGGCGCACTGACAAACGCCATTGCAGATAACCACATCACAGCGCCAACCAGAAGCCATAAGCTGAAGCGCCGGCGAGCCAGGCAAACCAGCAAGAACAGGGACAAAAGAAACAGAAGCCCCAGTGGATCGATCACCCAATCGCGAATCAGGCTGGTCAATGACATGCGTAAATATCCAAGTGAACGTGTGAAACCTCGACAGAAGCAGGAGTTTAACGTGGATTCACGCAATAATTACTCCCGCTGGGGGCTTATGATTGATATCATCATCATTGTATTTTTAAATAGTAGACGTGATTAAGCCGCAACACATGGCCAACTCAGACCCGAACAATCTCAATCAGCTTAGACAGCTACGCTCCTTTTGCGAGGCGGCGCAATCGGGCAGTTTTTCAAAGGCCGCCGCACAATTAAAATTGTCCCAGCCATCTGTGTCTTTGCAAATACAATCGTTAGAAAAAGATCTGGACACCTTGTTGTTTGAGCGCAGCGGGCCAAAAATTCGACTTACACCCGCAGGCGAACTGCTATTGGATATCGCGCGCCCTCTGGTCGACGGAATTTCACGCCTTGCCGATACCTTCTCTGCGCGACTGGGTAACGTGCATGCAGGGCCATTGGATATCGCATCGGGCGAAGCCACGCTGCTGTACATACTGCCAGAGATCATTCACGCGTTCTCCAGCGAATACCCGCAAATCGATTTGAAGCTGCATAACGTCACAGGTCAAGATGGTATGGAATTGCTGCGAGCAGATAAAGTTGATTTCGCCGTCGGCTCCATGATCGATGTACCCGACGACATGGTGTACCACCCAATTTATGACTTTAAACCGGCCTTAATCATGTGCAAAGGTCACCCGCTGGAAGAAAAAGACGACATCACGCTGGAAGATATCAGCCATCATGGATTAATTCTGCCGCCACGGCACCTCAGCACCTGGAGCGTTATCGACCTGATCTTTGAACAACATGGCTTGCAATACAATATCGTGATGGAAGTGGGTGGCTGGGAAGTCATCAAGCGCTATGTTGAGTCAGGCACCGGCATTAGCATCGTCACCAGTATCTGCTTAAGAGGTTTTGAAAATCTGACGGTTCGCCCGATGGAGCAGTACTTCCCTACTCGAAGCTATGGTGTTGTTATTCGCAGAGGCAAGTTTTTATCACCGCAAGCCAAACGCTTTCTGGAACTGATGGATGGTAATTTCTTCGCAAAGCAAACCGTTCCACCGGCAACCCGGAAGAAACCGAATCGCGGCGACGCTTTAATTACACATTTATAATCGGGTGATTTGAAAAGATACCCCTCTTTAAATCGCTCTATGACCTTTAAGAAACGACGTCTGTGCCCAATTATCTAACTTCCAATAATAATGACCGATGCTCTCAACGAGCAATTAACCATGCGCAGCAATAATATCAAACACGTCATTGTAGGCATGTCCGGCGGTGTCGATTCATCGGTTGCGGCTTTGCGCCTGGTGCAAAGCGGGTATCAGGTTTCCGGCATATTCATGCAAAACTGGGAAGATGATGACGAACACTGCACCGCACGGCAGGATTATCGCGACGCCAAAGGCGTGGCGGATAAGCTGGGCATTCCTCTTAGTACGGTTAATTTTGCCGATGAATACTGGGAACGTGTGTTCGCGCACTTTCTTAGCGAGTATGGCGCCGGGCGAACACCAAACCCAGATATTCTGTGCAATAAAGAAATTAAATTTAATGCGTTTCTCGATCACGCGCACGAGCAAGGGGCCGATGCGATAGCCACTGGGCATTATGCGCAAATTGGCTACGAAGCAGATTCTGTTCAGCTTCTGCGCGGCAGCGACAATAATAAAGACCAGAGCTATTTTCTTTACACGCTCAACCAGCGGCAAGTTGGTGCAAGCCTGTTTCCGGTGGGCGATTTAGATAAACCGGTACTACGTCAAATGGCGCAGGATGCCGGTATTCACGTGCACAACAAGAAAGATAGCACCGGCATCTGCTTTATTGGCGAGCGAAAATTTAACGCGTTTCTTGCTGAATACCTACCGGCTCAACCGGGGAAAATGATCTCCGATTCCGGCAAACCCATGGGCACCCATAATGGATTAATGTTTTATACATTGGGGCAACGTCAGGGGCTGGGAATTGGCGGTCAGACACAGGGCGATGAGTCACCATGGTATGTACTCGCAAAAGATGTCACAGACAATACGCTCATTGTTGGCCAGGGGCATGATCACCCGATACTGTTTCGCGACTCCCTGCTTTCACACGATATGCACTGGGTTGCTGGTGCACCTCCTGCGGAGTATTTTCGTTGCACGGCCAAAGTCCGGTACCGACAGAAAGACCAAGCTGTATCGATAAAGGTGCATGACAACGGACACATCGAAGCATTATTCGATGAACCAGTGCGCGCTATAACGCCTGGGCAATCCATCGTTCTGTATCAGGATAGCGTGTGTCTTGGTGGTGGTGTGATTAGCGACTTTGCAGCCGATAAAAGTGCATTGCATTCTGGCGATGGAACACACAAACACGCTCCTACACCACTATAATGCGGCTATGGCTTCAATAAAAAATCTCGAAAACCAGACTCTGGCACTGGCCGGCGTATTCCAGGCTGTGCATTTATGCAAGTCTTTGGCAACCAGCGGTCAATGTGACAAAGATGAGCTGCGCGGTACACTTCGCTCCATCCTCACCCTGAATAGTGATCGTGTCATCGATGCTTACGGTGGCTCGGTGCGTTCACTGAACAGAGGGCTTCGAGTCGTGCGCAGCCAATTGGCCGGGAATGATGAATCACGCGATTTAGAACTCGCTCGTTACGCGTTAGCGCTGATCCAACTTGGCACCAACGTCATTAGCGACCCACGCACGGTAGATGAGCTTCGTATTGGTATCAGCAAAGTACAGTCACAAGATGGCGATCTTATCGATATAGAGCTGATAAACAATCTGGCGAATATTTACCGCAGCAGCATCAGCAATTTAACGCCGCGCATTATGGTCAGTGGCGATCCGGATTATCTCAACGACAACGAAGTTGCGTCTACCATAAGAGCGGCCTTGCTCGGCGGCATCCGCTCGGTTGTACTGTGGCGACAATGCGGTGGCAGCAGACCTAAACTGGTGCTGCAGCGTAATAAGTACGCGCGGATTGCTGAAGACTTCTTGCAATAACGCAAAGCATTAACCAGCAAAACCCTCTGCCCGCTTTGCCTGCGCTCGCTTTACAAGAGCAAAGCGAGCACAAGTAGCGTAGGTCGGTCAGCGATTAAGGCGAGACCTGAATCGATACCGGAATATCTTTGAACTTCACCTTCGATGCATCTGCTGAATCCTGAAAATCTGCAATTTCGTTGAAGTTCAGGTAACGATAGATTTCATCGCCCATTGAATTGATGTTTTTCATGTAATCCATGTATTCATCAACACTGGGGAACCGGCCCAGCAGCGCAGCAATGGCGGCCAGCTCTGCCGAACTCAGATACACATTGGCATCCTTACCCAAACGATTGGGGAAGTTACGCGTAGACGTTGATACGACTGTTGCACCAGGTTTTACGCGAGCCTGGTTACCCATACACAACGAGCAGCCGGGTATTTCAAGTCTGGCACCCGCGGCACCAAAAATATTGTAGTAACCCTCTTCTTTGAGCTGATGCTCGTCCATGCGAGTTGGTGGTGCAATCCACAATACCGTATCAACATAGTCACCCGATTGCTGAATGAGTTTACCAGCGGCACGGTAATGGCCAATGTTCGTCATGCATGAGCCAATAAACACTTCATCGATACTTTCGGTGCCGACTTCAGAGAGCGTTTTAACGTCGTCAGGATCGTTCGGGCAAGCAACCAACGGTTCTTTGATTTCATTCAGATCGATTTCAATCGTTTCAAAATATTCGGCGTTGCTATCGGCTTCAAGCAAGCTTGGATTAGCCAACCAATCTTCCATGGCACGAGCACGGCGTTCCAGTGTACGAGGATCGTCATAGCCTTCATCGATCATCCAGCGCAACAAAGTCACGTTCGATGTGATGTATTCTTTCAGCGGATCGATGTCGAGCTTGATGGTACAACCACCTGCCGAGCGCTCGGCTGTTGCATCCGCTAATTCAAAGGCCTGTTCTAATTTCAGATCTTTTAAACCTTCTATTTCAATACAGCGACCAGAGAACACATTCTTCTTACCTTTTTTCTCAAGTGTGAGTAGTCCACGCTTGAGTGCCGCGTGCGGAATCGCATTAACCAAATCGCGCAACGTGATACCAGGTTGCATTTTTCCGGTGAACTTCACCAATACTGACTCAGGCATGTTCAAGGGCATAACACCGGTTGCCGCTGCAAATGCAACCAAACCGGAGCCCGCCGGAAACGATATACCCATAGGAAAACGTGTGTGCGAATCGCCGCCGGTACCCACCGTATCGGGCAGCAACATGCGATTCAGCCAGGAGTGGATAATGCCATCGCCGGGACGCAACGATACGCCACCGCGAGTGGTCATAAAGTCTGGCAGGTTGTGGTGTGTGCCTACATCAATCGGCTTTGGATACGCTGCCGTGTGACAGAACGATTGCATAACCAGGTCGGCGGAGAAACCAAGACACGCAAGGTCTTTCAGCTCATCGCGCGTCATGGGACCGGTTGTATCCTGAGAACCAACGGTTGTCATAACAGGCTCAACGTACTGACCGGGTCGAACACCGTCTACGCCACACGCTTTACCAACAATTTTCTGCGCAAGCGTAAAACCTGCATCACTTGCATCGCTTGCTTCTGGTCGTTGAAAAACAGCGTTAACCGGTCGGCCCAGTGCTGCACAGGCACGATCAGATAAACCACGACCAATGATTAATGGGATACGACCATTAGCCCGCACTTCGTCGAGCAACACATTGGTGCTTAGTTCGAATTCGGCGATAACTTCATCGGTGCCATGGCGGGTTACTTTGCCATCGTGCGGATAAATATCGATGACATCGCCCATGGCCATTTGCGACACATCGCACTCTATGGGTAGCGCACCGGAATCTTCCATGGTGTTAAAAAAGATCGGTGCGATCTTGGTGCCCAGAACAATGCCACCTTCGCGCTTGTTAGGAACATGCGGGATATCTTCGCCGGTTAACCAGAGTACGGTATTGGTGGCCGATTTTCTTGAAGAACCGGTACCGACCACATCACCAACGTAGGCAACCGAATGGCCTTTATCTTTTAATGCTTCCAGCTCATCGATTGGTGAGTCTGACAGACCTTCGCGTGGAAACTTATGAAACGCTTTTGCATGCAACGGAATATCCGGCCGCGACCAGGCATCTTCTGCTGGCGACAAATCGTCGGTATTGGTTTCACCAGGCACTTTGAATACCGTTACCGTAATTTTTTTCGGTACTTCGGGGCGTGAGGTAAACCACTCGGCATCGGCCCACGATTCCATAATAGTCTTCGCGTAGCTGTTCCCTGCGTCTGCTTTTTCTTTCACATCGTGAAAAGCTTCAAACATCAGTAGCGTGTGCGACAAGGCTTTTGTTGCAGCGGGTGCCAATTCATCGTTATCTAAAAATTCGATAAGCGACACAATGTTATAACCACCCAGCATGGTACCCAGCAACTCAACGGCTCGCACTTTGTCGATAAGTGGAGAACTGGTTTCGCCTTTGGCCAACGCGGTTAGAAAAGCCGCCTTAACGTAGGCCGCTTCATCAACACCCGCCGGTACGCGGTTGACCAGCAAGTCAAGAATGAAATCGTCCTCACCTTTTGGTGGGGATTTAAGCAGCTCGACAAGTTGTGCAGTTTGTTCTGCATTCAGCGGCTGAGGTACAACGCCAAGCGCGGCGCGTTCCTCTACGTGTTGTCGGTATGCGTCAAGCATAGTAGTTCCTCGTTTCGGACCGGTTGGGTGCCGATATGTTGTAAAAAACCAATCACCTGAACAGCAGGCTGGTTTATGTTAATAATTCTGTATGCAAAGAAGACAGGCATGGTTAAAACAAGTTCGATGCCTGATTTTCCTGTTATTCAGCGTATAACGTCTGGTCGCAGGCGCTCTAGAGCACTTTTTCCTCCGATTTGAAGACGTTTTCACGCAGTTCATCGAGCTGGTCACGCAGCTGAGCTGCTTGCTCAAATTCGAGATTTCTTGCGCACTCGTACATCTGTTTTTCAATCTGGCTCATTTTCTTCGTTGCCTGAGCCGTTGTCAGCTTACTGAAATCATCTTTCGCGGCCTTTTCCTTGCCACGCCCGCGACGACGATCGCCTTTCTTACCCGGCGCCTGACCGGCTTCCATCACATCCTGAATTGACTTGGTAATGCCCACCGGTGTGATGCCATGCTTTTCGTTATGCGCGGTTTGTACTTCTCGGCGTCGATTGGTTTCATCGATGGCACGCTGCATTGAGCCGGTTATTGTATCGCCATACAGGATAGCTTTGCCCGCAAGGTTACGAGCCGCCCGCCCTATGGTTTGTATTAATGAGCGATCGGAGCGCAGAAAGCCTTCTTTATCGGCATCGAGTATGGCTACCAGAGACACTTCTGGCATATCGAGCCCCTCGCGCAACAGGTTGATGCCAACAATGACATCGAATACACCCAAGCGTAAATCACGAATAATCTCACTGCGCTCCACGGTATCGACATCGGAATGTAAGTAGCGCACCTTCACACCGTGATCGGATAAATAATCGGTTAAATCTTCCGACATGCGTTTGGTGAGAGTGGTTATGAGCACCCGTTCATTGATTTCAACGCGCTTGTTAATTTCAGACAGCACATCGTCTACCTGAGTTTTAACCGGACGTACTTCCACTTCTGGATCGATAAGCCCGGTTGGCCTGACCACCAATTCTATTTGCGCATCGGCGTGGGCCTTTTCGTAATTACCGGGTGTGGCAGAAACAAAGATCGTTTGTGGCGCCAGCAATTCAAATTCTTCAAATTTTAGCGGGCGGTTGTCCAACGCCGACGGTAAGCGGAAGCCAAAATTCACCAGATTCTCTTTACGCGACCTGTCGCCTTTGTACATTGCGCCTAACTGAGGCACGGTAACGTGGCTTTCGTCGATAAATAACAAACTGCCCTGTGGCAGATAATCGAACAGGCATGGCGGTGGCTCACCGGGGCCTCGGCCAGAGAGATAGCGTGAATAGTTCTCGATGCCGGAGCAATAGCCGAGCTCGTGAATCATTTCAAGATCGAACTGCGTGCGTTGCTGTAGCCGTTGCTCTTCAACCAGTTTGCCAGCGTTACGTAATTGCTCCAAGCGCTCTTTTAATTCTTCTTTAATCTCATCTGCAGCAGCCAACAGCCGTTCGCGCGGTGTCACGTAGTGCGTTTTCGGGTAGATGGTGAGTCGCGGTACCTTACGCGACACTTCACCTGTGAGCGGATCGAAAAAGCTCAGTGCCTCAATTTCTTCATCGAACAATTCCACCCGAATGGCTTCACGATCGGAATCGGCTGGATAAATATCAATGATTTCACCGCGCACGCGATAAGTACCACGGCGCAGCTCTACATCGTTGCGTTCATACTGGAGTTCCGCCAGCCGCCGCAGCAACTTGCGTTGATCGATGATTTCGCCGCGAGACAGATGGAGTACCATCTGATGGTACTGCTGCGGGTCACCCAGACCATAGATAGATGAGACAGTAGCAACGATGATGGTGTCTTTACGCTCGAACAGGGCCTTGGTGGCCGATAGGCGCATTTGCTCGATGTGCTCATTGATGGATGAGTCTTTCTCTATATACAGGTCGCTGGCCGGCACATAGGCCTCCGGCTGATAGTAATCGTAGTAGGACACGAAATACTCAACCGAATTGTTTGGGAAAAAGTCTCTAAATTCGCCATACAGTTGAGCTGCCAGCGTCTTGTTCGGCGCCAACACAATGGCGGGACGCTGCTTTTCCTGAATAACGTTGGCTATAGTGTAGGTTTTACCCGAGCCCGTGACGCCTAAAAGTGTTTGGTACGCGAGCCCGTCGTCCACACCGGCGCACAGCGCTTCGATGGCGGCTGGTTGCTGCCCCGCGGGGGCAAATTTGGTTTGCAGGTCAAAAACTTTGGACATATGGACCGTAAAAGTCGTCTTACCCGCTAATTGTACGCTAGAAACGGCACTTTTCCTGCACACAATCGCTTGATGTTGTTGACCCGGCGATTAAGTAGCACTACAATTGTCGGCTCAGTTCCCTGGTAGCTCAGTTGGTAGAGCAAATGACTGTTAATCATTGGGTCGGTGGTTCGAGCCCGCCCCAGGGAGCCACTTTATTCAAAGGCTTAGACGTTTATTCGTCTAGGCCTTTTTTTCGT
>CAKZUP010000121.1 GCA_937922945.1 uncultured Granulosicoccaceae bacterium | reverse complement strand
CCGCCGACAAAGGTAGGATCTGAGCGAACGCCGTCTGCGTTAATCGCGACTATTTCGTAAAGGTGATCGACGCCTTCGGTTCTGGAATTATCGTAGAAGCTGATGCCGTTTGTCTCGCCAAGCAGCACATTATCTCGCTTCACTTCATTATTGACTATGCTGGCAGCAGCAGGAGCCCTTTGCCAGAACAACTCTGCTGTTCTTCTGGAGTATGCGACTAACTGTGCATTTTCAGGCGCAGGTGGTGTTGTAATGGGTGTTGTAGTCGGTGGGGTTACACCGGTAGTCTGTCCCTTTGTTTGCACAGTAACACTGGCAGAAAGCGAACGATTACCCGAAGAGTCAACAGCAACCACCTCTGCCAAGTATTGCGTACCGGCAGTTAAGTTTCTGAATATTGAGCTGGTCCCAGAGGTGGTATCGACCAATACAGAGTCGAGAAACACCTCGTACTGCAGCACTTGCGTTGCATCGCGATCCCATGAGATTTCAAACGTTGAGCGTGAATACACCGCAGCTTGTAAATTGGAGGGTGGTAGAAGTCCAGAACCACCAGTTGGCGGCTCAATCGGTGGTTCAACAACAGGTGGTACCGTCGGTGGTTGAACGACAGGTGGCCCAACGTCGATAGTCCGATCACCGGCGATAAAGCTGACCGAGGATGATTCAGATCGATTACCCTCGCTATCTATCGATGTAATCTGCAGTGTGTACGCAGATCCTGCAATATAAGTGTTTGAGTAATAGCTAGTGGCATCAAAGGTGCCCACAATGTCGTCGTTAACTTGAACCTCGTAACCGACCACGATGGTGTCATCGGTTGCGCGATCCCAAAACACTTCGGCCGCTTTGTTGGAATAAACGGCAAAACGAAGGTCGCCTGGGGTAGTGGGGTTCTGCGCATGAGCCGGCGTGAACAGCGCGCTGGCCATGAGTAAACTCACTGATGATAGTTGAAAGCGATTTAACGCCTTGACGTGTAATGCCATGTTCAGTCCTCTTTCTGATCCGTTGTGCCTGTTAGACAACGCAAAGCAAAAATGTCGGTCTAATTTGCTGCGTCGTTACTAAGACTTTAGTAGTCAGTGAATACTATGTAATTACAATTAAAAACCTATGTAATTATTACCAACATCAAGAGGGCAATTTGCATCATGGCCGTTAATGACACGAATAGTGAGTGCATCCATGCTCCGGAATAAAGAACTTAATGCAGTTTATTTCAATAGGTGGGATACGATCTGCAATATAAAGCAGCTACGTTTCTGGACTAAATTAATACGTCAATTAATTGGCTCTAATAGCGCAACAACAACTAAGGTTAATACAACACCACGCAGAACATCAAAGTAGAGACCAAAAAAAAGGGGCGTATAAAACGCCCCTTACCAACCTCCAATGGCAAATACGACTAACGCGCTTTGTACACTCGCACGTAGTCAATCTCTAACTGTGGGTTACCCCATGTGTCAATATCGTTTTGTGTTGGGAATCGATTGTCCGAACTTCTCCCGGTACCACCGGCATTGGTTGGCATGTTCGTCCAATTGCCACCCACCGCCATGTTAATGATCAGATACAGTTCTTCGTGGTCTGATGCACTATTCCAAACTTCACTGACCTGTTGTCCGTCGATAAAATAGCGTATGTGGCCCGGTTTCCATTCAGCAGCATAAACGTGATAGTTCTCGCTGTAATCCGTACCTGTATAAATTTGTCCCTGTGGCTGCGGCTTTATAAAATGCGGTGTGCCACCGACGCCTTCGCTAACACCAGTAAAGTAGTGAAACGAGTTGTAAACATACCAAGGCGCATGCCCCAGGTTTTCCATGATATCGATTTCTGTTTTTTGCGTTCCTTCCCACTCACGCAGATGATGGTGTAACCAGAAAGCGGGGAAAGTACCAAGATGATTCGGGATCTTGATCCTCGCTTCAAAGTAACCATACTTCTGCTTGAATTTGTCGTACGTGGATATCACGCCAGACAGAAACGGTTGCTGTGTATAAATGGATGAAAGCGGGCCGTAGCCATTGGTGGAGTTACTGGTTTTCAGCGGATTTTTAATTGCCTGAATACCGAGTCGATTTCCGTCAAACTTGAACGGGTTATAAACCGATGCCACCTTCTCAAGGTGTTCCTGATCTTCTGAATAGATGTTCACGTAGAACTGCGCTTCGCCATTAACCAATCGATATTCGTATCGATCGCCATTCCAGGAGCCATCCCAACGTAACTGCGTGTTCCAACGCGCGCGGTTTAACGAATTGCCATTGAATTCATCGCTGAAGGTTAGCTCATAGCCTTCTTTTTGTGTCGCTTCACTGTAGTTCCACGTTTCAGGGTCGATCAGACCATTGTCGTTCGCAGGGGCTGCTGCAACAGGCTCTGGTGGTGGTGGAGCTACTTCACTGTTGGATGATGAATTCGACCCATCAACATTAACAACCGCGCGAGCAGATGCGTTTGAATAGCGCCCCTCCGAATCAATAGCGGCAACCGTGATGGAATGCTCGCCAGAGGACAGATTAGGCGTATAAAGGTAATCGTTTCCGGTTGTTCCGGCCGAGTTTCCGTCGAGATACACTTCGTAGTTGGCAGCGCCTGGCACAGCACTCCACTCCCACTTTACTTCCCCTGTCCGAACTTGTGTACCGCGAACATCTCTGGGCTGATCGATTGCAGATGAACCGCTATTGCTCGTTGAGGTGTTCTGAGCCGCAGTCGAGTCGTTACTCGCACCGCTTGTATTGGTTTCGGTGCTGGCTTTTGCCTGGTTTGATGCTGCGGATAACTGACCATTTCCGTCAACGGCTTTTACAGTCATGGTGTGTTCGCCAGCACTGAGGTTTTTCGTGTACAGGAAATTCACAGCGGTGCGTTGTGAACTACCGTTCACGGTGACTTCATATTCGCTTGCACCGGAAACGTCTGCCCATTCCCATTTAATTTCTGCTGGCCGGACGCGGGTTCCACGAGGGTCTTGCGGAGCTGCCAGACTCGACTGGCTGCCTGAACTGCTACTGCCAGTGTTGTTGTTGTCGTTGTTGCCGTTATTGCTGGCCTGTTGAGTCACAGCAGACGAACCGACAGAGCGGTTTGCAACAGCCGAGTCTATAGACCGATTGCCATTGCTATCGACCGCTCGGACCGTCATGGTGTGATTGCCAGCACTTAAATTTTTGGTGTAAACAAACAGATCGTTTGTGAGCCCGATTGACGAGCCATCAATGATCACTTCGTACTGCTGGGCGCCGGAAACGCTGGCCCATTCCCACTTTATTTCCGCCGGACGGACAAGTGTTCCTCTCGGGTCGTTGGGCGCGGGTAAATCTGATGTGCCGCCCGAGCGGTTGGTGGTCGCGTCGCTGACTGCGGTATTTTTATTCTCGGTTCCGCCGGATTGGCCAATGCTGCGTGATGCAGATTGACTGGACGGGGAAGAGTAGCTGCCGTCAGAATGAACCGCCTGGACCGTAAACGTGTACTCACCGTCAGACAGGCCGCGACTATAATAGAAGTTGTCGTTGGTCATTGAGGCGAACGAGCCGTTCACATTCACCTGGTAGCGAGCCGCATCAGGCACACGGTTCCATTCCCACTTTATTTCGCCCGACCGTACCACCGTGCCGCGGGGGTCAGTTGGTGCATCGATGGCTTGCGCGATCGTTGGAGCAAGTGCAAGACACAGAAGAATGAAGCCGAATCGAACAATTCGGAAATATAATGCGTTTTTTTGCTTTATCAAGGCGGGGTTCCTGTTGCGCTTCTCAAGGTCACATTTGGCATCAGCAATCGCCAATTGGTGGTCATGGAAAGCAAGCATTTGTTTTAACTGATGTTTTACGTTTGAAAAATTGAATTTTCGTTATAAAAGCGCTGGCTGCAATCGACCTACAGGTAACTAGTTCAGACTGAGCTAGATACAAAGAGACGAAAAGCTGCCACTGAGTCATCATTTTGGCATTATCAGCTGAAATAAAACTGAAAAATTTGCGGAAAATCGCAGATATTTATTGCGCTTCAGAAACCTTGGTGTTAAGCAAGGAATGTACGACTTCAGACAGAATCTTAGTAAGTTTTGTTAGGAAATTGATTAAATTAAGGAAATGTGCCGAATATTAAAATTGCGGAATATTACCCGCAAACATGACCAAAATTTATCGAAGATAGCGAACATATTCACCTCCTTTGTTGTCTAGATGTTCTAGGATCGTTTCATTAGATAAATTATGCGTCGCCGCCCCAGCGCGTATTGCAATTTCGAGAAATCAGCTCATGAATTTTAGTTCCGCCTTGCGCATGGTCACCAGCTCCTTTGCTTTGGTCGCCACGGTCACTTATGCCGCCCCACAAATTGAAACCCCGGGGTATTTCCTGACCACCATCGGCATATCTGCCAGCGAGTTAGCTGAAGCGGAGACACCCTACACGCCAGATGGGTTCTTTATCGGTCTGCAGAAGGTGTCCGCAGTGGCGTTTGCCCAGAAAGCCGATGTTGTGTTTGCCGTGGAGCAGTCAGGTCGTGTCCGCGTGATTGTCGATGGCGTGACCCAGGCGTTACCCGTCGTCAATATGGATGATCAGGTTAACGACTATATCGACAGTGGCATGGGCGGAATTGCCGTGCATCCGGACTTTCCCGAGACTAAGGAAATTCTTATTACGTACACCCATGATTCGGGCATAACGCCAATCGACGGTTCCAAGTATGCACGCGTTGCCCGATTAAATATTCGCGAAGAAGTCGATGCAGACGGCAAGGTGTCTTACTTCGCTGATCCTCCCACTGACAACGACGTTATCGTTGGCAAGTTGTCTGAAACCGCCGAGTTCCCATCGTGCAACGATCGCCCTTTGGGTGCAGATTGTGGCGCTGTTGATTTTGCAGCACACTCGTTTACCTTCGTACACTATGGCCCTGATGGAAAAATCTATATCGGTACCGGCGATGGTGCAGGTTACTTCAGGCCTGAGCCACACGCGTTGTACGCACAGATAAACGATCACTTGTCGGGTAAGGTGTTGCGCGTTAACCCTGATGGTTCAGGTCCGGAAGACAATCCATTCTTTACCGGCAACAAATGGGATAACGCGTCGAAAGTTTATGCGAAAGGTTTTCGTAATCCCAAGAGTGGATCGTTTGATCCTGCCACCGGCAAACTTTGTGTTGGAAATGTTGGTTGGTATTTGAATGAAGGTATTTATTGTATCGACCCAGGCGACAACGCCGGCTGGCCTTGCAGAGAAAACGGCCCTGCTTTTAATGGTTATGAAACTATTTCTTTGTCGCGTGATGGAAAGCGATTGGCATCCTGCCCACTCGACCCGAGCACATACATAGAACCTGATTACGCTTACGCACATAAGTTAGTGGACATTGGTGGTGAGTTGTTACCTATCGGTGCGGTTATTGGCTGTACTCGTCCAACATCCACTGAGTATCCTGAAAGTGTTAGAGGTTCTTGCGTATTTGGTGATTATGTTTTCGACACGATTGAAACCGTGCAGTTTGGTGAAGAAACCGTTGGTAATCCTTCTTCAACGCTTTTACTTTCTGGCGCAGGTAGTCCGACAGATTTAACGACTGATAGAAATGGTCGGCTTTGTTATTCGGCATACAACACAGGTGTTGTTGATGGCAGACCCGTTTCAGAAATTCGATGCCTTGGTTATGACGATGATGGTTCAGTGCCATTGTTACCCGTACCCTCGTTCAGCAGCTTGGCCGATGCGGCCAACCCTGCGCGCATTAGTTTTGATGCATCCACCACTTATCACCCGTCGGGTGCTGAGATGGTTTATGCCTGGGATTTTGGAGACGGGACTACTTCCGCTGATATTGTTACGGAACATGAGTACGAAACATTTGGCGACTACGAAGTTACCCTTACCGTTACAACGGCGGGCACTGAGTTAGAGCGCAAGACTTTTCAATTAGTAAACGTACCTGACCCAAGCTTTGTTACGCCGGTTGTGCCATCTGTTGCTAACGTGACTTACTCCGACAACGATCATGAGTTGAGTTCGCCTGTTGAATTTACGATTTTGGTTCGAAACGATTTAGGTACCGATAGCTTTCGTGTATTGGCCAATGTGTACGATGATGCGGGAAGAGAAGTAGCGCACCTGGTTATCGATGATGTGTTTACCGTTGCGCCGGGTGAAACCACCGAAATCGATTTTCGCTGGCCGCAAGCCAGCGAGCTTGGTGATCACACAATTGGTATCGAGTTTTATGCAGAAGACTGGGTTAGTTGGACTTTGAAGTACCCGAATGCGAGTGCGTTCTTTGTGCGTAATCGCGCAGCAGCAGATGCTGGTGTGACCACCGGCGACACTGCTGGTACTGCTGGAACTGCTGGAACTGCTGGAACCGCTGGAACCGCTGGAACCGCTGGAACCGCTGGAACCGCTGGAACCGCTGGTACTGCTGGTACTGCTGGTACTGCTGGTACTGCTGGTACTGCTGGTACTGCTGGTACTGCCGGTACTGCTGGTACTGCTGGTACTGCTGGTGCTGCTGGTACTGCCGGTACTGCCGGTACTGCTGGAACTGCTGGAACTGCTGGAACGACCGATGGCGTTGCTGACGATGATGCGTCGGCGGACTCAAGCACTGGAAACTCTAAAGGGTTGTTTGGTTGTGCGGTGAGCGCACCAAGCGATGACCCTGCATTTGCTTTTCTGGTGTTGGGTGCTGCGTTTATGTTGATTGGGCGTCGAAATAAAAAGGCGTTGGTGCAGCGGGCTACTTGAGTTACTTTAGCTGCGGCCATTTGCGCTGCGGTGTAGATTTGTAGCGTGGTGAGATATTTGCTGCGCTTTGTGTTTTATTTCAAGTGTAGGGCAGAATGGATCTGCCTTACTCCTTATCAATTTCCTTCCTGATAAACATCTGACAATTGCTTGGGCATTGGTGGAACCTGCCATCTGCCCTATAGGCCGCGTGCAACGTTTGCCCAGTTTGCCCGCGCATACCGTTGTTGCGAAAATTTGCCGATATGAAAAGACAGATCGACCCTGAATGGTTGTTGCTTAATAATCTGTGGATTAGTTATTTAGGGAAAGCGTGATGTCTTTGATTTGCTTGCCTCAAGCCAAGCATGAGCCTAAAGAGCCATTGTCGGGGTAGGTATCGTTGCGATGAAAGATGAAAATAGATTATCTATACGTCTGGCGACAGAATCCGATGCTGCGGTGCTGTATATATGGGATGAAAACCCGCATGTTATGGCGGCGACCAGTAATGATGGTTCAAAATCCTTTGACGCAAATTGGGAGGAGGAGCTGTTGCCACAGCAAGATGGCACACAGTTCTTTATCGCTGAGGTAGATGGAACTCCTATCGGTGCCATGCAAATAATTAATCCAGCGACAGAGAAAACACAATACTGGGGAGCCGTCGCCTCAAACTTACGGGCGATAGACATATGGATTGGTGAGGAAGCCTACATAGGTCATGGCTACGGAACGTTGATGATGCGTTTTGCAATAGAGCGATGTTTTTCTTGCTCCGATGTGGAAGCGATTCTAATTGATCCTCTTGCTAACAATCTGCGCAGCCATCAGTTTTATAAGCGACTAGGGTTTGTATTTTTAGAGCGTCGACAGTTTGATAAGGACAGTGATTGCTTTGTTTTCAGATTGAGTCGGGCTGATTGGCAT
>CAKZUP010000120.1 GCA_937922945.1 uncultured Granulosicoccaceae bacterium | reverse complement strand
TCCAGGACGACAGCTGGAAAAACCCCAGCTTATTCGGAACGGCAATCCTTGCCCCCATTCGTAACAACAACGCTGATTAAGTTTTAACCCGGCAATACCCTTGCCTATTCGCCCCGTCTTTTGGCGGGGCTTTTTTTTACCCGGCTTTTTGTCACAGACAGGTTAACTAGTTTACAACAAGCTATTCAGGAAAAACGTTGCAGTGCTAGCAGTCCAATGCTAGCGGCTCAGTGCAGAATCAAGTGGTCAACGAAATATCGGCCACCCTTTAAAGCCACCGTCATGGCGGCCATCACCTGCCCGTTGGTATTGGAGAATTGCTGATCCCAAACCAGCGTGAAGCTTTTCTGCTTGCGAAATATAGCCACCAGCTCACGATCGCCAGGTTTACCCCAGTCGGATTCGTACTGATCGCATTGTTCGAGGAAGGCCTCCGGCCCACCGAGACTCTTCAGACTCACTGAAAAGTGGCAGCTATGGAGGGAGTAATCTCTGCGCGCCAAGCCCCGGATGATGTCATCCATCATCGGGTTGGCCACTTTCAAGATCGCGGTATCATCTAGTTCTAGGCAGCTCATGGCGTAATTTTACAACGCCACGCTGCAGATGAGTAGTCTGTATTGCCAACCAACGGCTGTTAGTCGGCATCAATACTTATTCGCGGTTCTGCTTACCCATGCGATAACCGCGGTACCACTCTTTTTCCAGCTCTTTTGTAGCAAAATAAGAATGATGGCAGTTCGCAGGGGTCGTACCCTTAATTCCAGCCTCCATACCGGCTTTTCGGGCCGAAGACGGGGTCACGTGGTGCAAAGGTTTGAACGATTCGGAAATAACCGAATTCAGCCCGATAAAATCAAAGGTGCGCTTCATAGCGACAGCTCCAGACAATAAAATAGGTTTACCGGCCAATTCCGGTAACGTCGGAGCGAAAAGTATCATGCACACAGAGTACAGATAACAACCCAGTTCTCAGAGTTGTCCTGTTGGTTCGGCTCTAGTTCGAGGCTTTTACCAATATCCGATCAATTGCTCGAACTGCTCGGAAATGGCTCACAAACTCTGATCACCCAGCCGATTGTGCTCAAAAACAACCGTCTCAAGATCAACCTGAAACGACGATGAATCGTACACAATTCCATGACCAGCACTGTGACTTATCACGCAGTTGCGAAGCGCAATCGAGGTTTCCAAGCCATCGACAATGATATTTCCCGAGCGCGCCGGGTCACCGCCACCATGAGCCAATATGACGTGTTCAAATTGGTTGTCGTTGCTCGCGCTTGACACATACTGCAGGCCATTCCAGTAGCCCGGACGGCTCTCCAAGCCCGTTATAAGAATAGGCTTTTCAGCCGTACCTACGGCGTTGACCGAGCCTGTGCTCAAGACCAGCACGTTAACATCAGCGGCCATGCGTACGTCGGCACCGGCTTCAATAACCAACTTGCCTGAATTCACGATGCCACTGGCGAAGGTGTAGTGCGTGGATTGCTCAGGCAGCGTGACGGTTTCGCCCACCGCAATAGATGAACCCGTTAATTCAACACCGCGCGTGTTAGCGATAAACGTGTTCGAGTTATCCAGCGTGTCGGCATTTTGCATGGGCAGCGAGATGGCCGCACTCGCATTATCGTGGAACACCGTGTTGCCAAACGTTCCCATGGTTCCAGCCACCAGCGATAGTGCGTTGTACGCATGGCCAATTTCAGCGTGCTCTACTCGATGCAAAACACTTGAACCCAACAAGCTCATGCCTTGCCAATAACCGGCTTCTTCCTCAGCACCTTTCACAATGGCAGGCAGTTCGGACGACCCCTGGATAAACAAGGACGCCGAATCGGCAACCAACAACGACGCACCTTCGTTGGCAATTACAGTGGTGCCTGCACTAATTTCCAATTGCGCAGAACCACCCACTTTGGCTGTGCCGTTGAGCTGATAGCAAGGCGCGCTCAGTGTAGTGTCTGAGCTAATGTTCTGAGCCACGGTGGGCGCACAATCTGAGTCTTGCAGATGAACTACCGCCCGATCGTTCACACCGAGTGATTCGTTGCCCGATATGTCAAACAGCTCCACATAAAAGTCTTCGACACCTTCGCTACGAACATCGGACTCCACAACAAACTGAATGGTTTGCGCTGCGGCATCGCCATCACTCCATTGCAACTGTCCTTCCAGTGCACGAAAGTCTTCACCAGCCACAGCTGTTCCGGACACCAATCGGTATTGAACGGTGGTGACACCGCTAGCCATGCCATGCCGAGCAACGCTGACGCTGCCCGTTCTACTCGCTTCTGATAACGTAAGTTCCGACTGGGTGATGGCCAGATAATTTCCTTGCTCTGGCAAAGCTGCACCCAGTGCGACCGGGGCTGCAGATTCGGAACCCGATGAACCACCGCCGCCTCCACAGGCCGCAAGCAACGTCACAAGACACACGCTCAGTGCCGCGCGAGGAACTCGCGCAACGCCCACACTCGGATTGGACAAATTTTGTTGATACACTGCCGCCACGTTAAATTCACCGCCTAAGAACTCTCCTACGGTGTCGGCCGTTAGCAGTCGGTGTTTAAAGCGTTAAGTGCGATACTTCAGATTAAATGATGTAACTTGGTACTAACCCCAAAGCAATGCTAATCAAACGCGAACGGCATCACACTCATGGGGTGTGATCGGAGACACGGTCCAAAAGCTCAATCCAATGCACCACCGCACCGCCCGTGCCGGCTTGTAAATGCAATTGACAACCAATGTTCGCAGTTGCGATCACGTTTGGCTCATTGGTTTTTAGCGCTTTCACTTTGTTTTTAAGCAATTGCTGGCTAAGTTCGGGTTGGAATATGGAATAGGTTCCTGCCGAGCCACAGCACGTGTGCGAGTCGGGCACCGGCACCAGGTTGAAACCCAGTCTGGTTAATAGGTTTTCAGTTACCTGCGGCAATTTCTGGCCATGCTGCAGCGTGCAAGGCGGATGGAATGCAATGGGACCAATGGCTGCGGCGCGCTCTTGGAACGGCGCTAGATCTTCACCTTGTAAAACTTCAACAATGTCTTTACACAGGGTACTTACGCGTTCCGCTTTCTCTCTGTACAGTGCATCGTCTGAGAGTAGATGACCGTAATCTTTGACCATTACCCCGCAACCACTGGCAGTGGTAATGAGTGCCTCTGCGCCGGCTTCAATGTGTGGCCACCACGCATCGATATTGCGTTTCATAAATGCTTTTGCATCCTGCTGTTCATTCAGATGAAAATGCACAGCACCACAACAACCCGATTTCGCAACCGACACAACGTTGATACCTAGCGTGCCCAGCACGCGCGCAGTAGCAGCATTGGTTGCCGGTGCCATTGACGGTTGAACACATCCATCCAGAACCAACATGGTGCGCTGATGCGTTGCTGAAGGCCAAACGCCCGGCTGCTGTTTAAGCGGCACGCTACGACCAAGTTTACCGGGTAACAATGATCGACAAAGCTGACCCAGTTTCACCATCGGTGCGACTCTGTTCGGGTAAGGCAGGAAATTCAGAATAGCCTTGCGCATGAGTCTTTGCTTCAACGGTCGTTGAACACGTTCTTCAACAAGTGAGCGTCCCTGATCTAACAGATGGCTGTATTCCACTCCCGACGGACACGTGGTTTCGCAGTTACGACAGGTTAAGCATCGGTCGAGATGGGTTAAGGTTTGCTCTGTGGGCTCGCTACCTTCTACCACTTGCTTGATTAAATAAATGCGACCACGCGGGCTATCCAACTCATCACCCAGCAGGTTGTATGTGGGACAAGTCGCCAGACAAAAACCACAGTGCACGCATTTTCGTAAGGTTTTTTCAGCGGCTATAACGCGCGGGTCGTCTGCTAAAGCTGCATCGATTAAGGTTTGCATGGGTTATTTCTCTGCGGCAGAAGCACGGTTTAGTTCGTCGTCCAATTCAGTATGGTAACGCCCTGGATTAAACAGGCGATGCGCATCGAAACTATCACGCACGCGTTTTTGCAGTGTTTGCATTACGCCATCTAACGGTTGAAACAAGGCGGTATCGGCTGAAACACGATCGGGCGTATAGCACGTTGCGTGACCACCAACTTGCTTCGCAGAAGCAAAGATAGTGTCAGCCGGTGCATCGGTTTTTAAATAACGTTGGGCCCCTGCCCAATCCAACAACCACTCACCTTCAACCGGTAGCAATGGCGCAAACTCGGGAACGCTAATACGCCATAAGGCCCGTTTATCATCAGACTGGCTATGAATAGTGTCGTTAAAAAACGGGTGACTGCATTCTCGAATACTCTGCCAGAAATCGGCTGCCTTACCGAGTGGCTCGCCACCGCAGGTTTTCGCAGCAGCTTTAACAGCCGACTCGCTGCCACTTAAGCGAACATATTGAGTGGGACCAACAATGCACGCAGCACTCATTGGCAACGACTGTCGCATTAGCTTGATCAAACCGGATGAGTCATTCGCGTTACCAAGCGTATGTTGAAGTGTTAACTCGTATTCTGGTACCGGCAACACTTTCATCGAAGTTTCAAGTAAAACGCCCAGCGTGCCAAACGCACCCACATGAAGTCGTGCCGCGTCATAGCCGGCAACGTTCTTCATGACTTCGCCACCAAATCGAAGGGCCTGTGCCTGCCCGTTAATAACACGCATACCCAATACGTAATCGCGCGCGGACCCCGCAAACGGTCGTGCGGGTCCTGACAGGCCACAGGCCAGCACACCGCCAATAGTGCCGGTATTAAAAACCGGTGGCTCGAAGGGCAGCATTTGCGCGTTGTCTTTTAATAACGCGTTTAATGATTGCATAGAGGTACCAGCTCTTACCGTTACCACTAACTCAGTGGGCTCATAGCTCACCACGCCAGTGTGACCGGTTATCGATAAGCTGGTTGCCTGAGCTGGCCTGCCTAAAAATGACTTGCTGTTTCCACCAACGATATTCACGGGAGTTTTGGTGGAGAGCGCGTGCCGAACCTGTTCAACTAACGGTTCGGTTTGATCTTGATCTTGCACGATTAGAAGCGTTCCAGTTCGGGGAAAGGTATATTTCCATGATGAACATGCATAGCGCCAAATTCGGCGCAACGCTGCAAGGTAGGCACGGCTTTACCCGGATTCAATAAACCCTTGGGATCGAACGCAGCTTTAATGGCGTGGAACTGCTGCAAGGAGTCTTCATCGAACTGCACGCACATTTCATTTATTTTCTCAACGCCCACACCGTGCTCACCGGTTACCGTACCGCCGACTTCCACGCACAATAACAAGATACGACTGCCCAGCGCTTCGGTGCGTTCGGTTTCACCGGGTATGTTTGCATCAAATAATATAAGCGGGTGTAAGTTGCCATCGCCGGCATGAAAGACATTGGCAATCGGAAGTTCGTACTCGGCAGAGAGTTGCTCCATTCGACGCAGCACATAAGGCAACTGACCGCGCGGTATGGTGCCATCGATACAATAATAATCCGGCGCTAACCGGCCCACAGCGGGAAACGCAGATTTACGCCCTTTCCACAATAACAACCGTTCTTCTTCCGATTCTGCAACACGCAGTTCATCTACATTGCAGGCATTAAAAACGCGCGTTACTTTTTCTATTTGAGCGCTCACCTCCTCTTCCAGACCATCAAGCTCGCACAGTAAAAGCGCCGCCGACTCAGTTGGGTAGCCACAATGCGCGAACGCTTCTGCAGCTTGCATCGCAGGCTTATCCATGAGTTCCAGACCAGCGGGGATAATGCCATCTGCGATCACTTTGCCGACCGCATTTCCCGCATCTTCAACACTATTAAATGCCGCCATGACTAACTTTGCGCAAGGGGGTGTTGGGAGTAACTTCACCGTTACTTCAACCACCACAGCCAGCATGCCTTCAGAGCCATTGAGCAGCGCGAGTAAATCATAACCGGCATGATCGAGCGCATTGGAACCAATTTGCAACAACTCGCCATCGATGGTAACCACCGTTACTGCCATCACGTTGTGTACCGTGAGTCCGTATTTTAAACAGTGCACACCACCCGAATTCTCGGCCACATTACCGCCGATGGTGCAGGCAATTTGGGATGAGGGATCGGGGGCGTAGTACAAACCGTGAGGCCTTGCGGCATCCGATATCGCCAGATTACGCACACCCGGCTGCACTCGCGCAAAACCCAGTTCGGCGTTCAGTTCAAGAATTTGGTTGAATTTTGCCAACCCGAGCAGAATGCCGTCTTCGTGTGGCAGCGCTCCACCGGACAGGCCAGTGCCTGCACCGCGAGCAACTACAGGTACATCGGCCTCGTTGGCCCAGCGCAGAATGGCCTGAATTTGTTCGATGGTCTCAGGTAGCAACACCAACAGTGGACTGCGCTTGAACACGGTGAGCCCATCCGATTCGTAGGGCTTGAGTTGCTCTGAGGTGCTGAGAATGCAACCACTGGGCACAATCGCCGACAGCGCGCTGGCATAAGCCTCGCGTTTCGCCTGCACCGCTTCGAGGCTCGGCGATTGAATTTCAGCCGTATTGGACGACATTGCATTCTCCAAAAATGTAATCGGTAGGACGAATCTGAGAAAAATAAAACCAGCCACTGCCACAAAGGCGTGCCGGCCCGGCGAATTGTACAAAAACCGTGCGTGCCGAAGATTCCCACCGCCAACCTTAAGGGTACCCTAAGTCACTGGTGTAGGTTTCCTACCTTATTTGCCGGAAGAAATTTATCCTGAACCGGCAAGACAGTTAATCAATCAGCAATCAAAAACCGTTGTAACCACGAATTAGGCTAAAATGGCCGCCAAGGTTGTTCAATTTGGCCCCTTTGGCAACGCGAACCTGCGCCAACGCCGGCCGAATGACATATGTAGTTGAATTACCTAATAACGCTTTGAAACATTGACACAACTTATTCAATCGATAACTCAAACGATAATTCAACTGAAGTTGCTTTGCCAATTTTTTAAACACCTTTTTAACGACACTATTATCGCTTTTAATAACGTTTTTTGTTATCGATATCGTGCATTGTTGCCAACCAATCAGTCGGCCAACTTTTAACTAATAAGCTAAACAAATCCTATGAGACGGCGAAGAGACGCAAAAATAATCGCAACACTTGGGCCTTCAAGCAATTCGCAGGAGAAAATCGGGGAATTGTTCGACGCGGGTATCGATGTATTTCGCCTGAACTTCAGTCACGGCACGCATGAAGATCACGCCCGAACTCATGGCTATATTCGAGAGATAGAAAATCAGCGCAGTCGACCAATCGGTATTCTGGCTGACTTACAAGGTCCGAAGCTGCGTGTAGGCACGTTCGCCAACGGTTCTGAAGAGCTTGAAACCGGTCAGCGATTCGTACTGGATATGACAGATGAGCCAGGCGATGCAAACCGCGTTACGTTGCCACACCCGGAAATCTTCAAAGCGCTTGAACCCGGCGCACAGCTTCTGGTTAACGATGGAAAAATACGCCTTAAAGTCATGGAATTTGACGATAACCATGCGGTAACCGAAGTCATGGTAGGCGGAATCATCAGTAACAATAAAGGTGTTAACGTACCAGACGTTATTCTGCCCATTTCACCGCTAACAGAGAAAGACAGAATCGATTTAGCGTTCGCACTCGATTTAGGCGTCGATTGGGTTGCGATGTCGTTTGTGCAACGTGCAGAGGATGTTGTTGAGCTTCGGTCTCTCGTCGGCAACCGTGCAGCCATCATGGCAAAGCTTGAGAAACCAACCGCTATTAAGCACCTGAACGATATTGTCCAGTTGTGCGATAGCGTAATGGTAGCGCGCGGCGATCTTGGCGTTGAAATGCCACAGGAAAAAGTCCCTGTTATACAGCGCCAGATTGTGCGCGCTGCGCGTCGCGAAGGAAAGCCTGTTGTTATTGCGACTCAAATGCTTGAGTCAATGATCAGCTCGCCTGTGCCAACGCGCGCTGAATCGTCCGATGTTGCCACAGCAATCTACGATGGCTCAGACGCGGTTATGCTATCGGCAGAAACCGCTGCCGGTGATTTCCCGATAGAAGCAGCCACGGCCATGAACCGTATTATCATCGAAGTTGAGCGCGACGCTTACTATCGCAAGTCTATCGATGCCAGCTTGCCAGCACCGGGCGACACAGTCGCCGATGCCATAAGCTCCTCACTACATCATATTTCCAACGTGCTGCCGCTAGCTGCAACGTTTACTTACACAGAGTCAGGATTCAGTAGCTTTCGCGCTGCCCGTGAACGACCTGAAGCGCCAGTTATTGGTTGTACTCCTTACCAGGAAACGGCACGCCGACTCGCTTTGGTGTGGGGTGTTCATGCGGTGCTTTCAAGTGAAATGAGCAACGTTGACGAAATGGTTGCGAACGCGATAAATATCACGTTGCAAGAAGGGTTTGGCGAAATCGGTGAAATAATCGCGATTACAGCGGGCATGCCGTTTGGGCGTACCGGAACGACCAATATGCTCCGTTTGACACGATTGAAGGAACTATAACCAGCCAGTTAACAATCATTTACACCTCAAATCAAGGAATAAACGTAACACGGCATGTTGTCAGTAGCAACAAAAGCGCTCGCGCGGTATGGTTCACATATGAGATTATTTCATTGCCGATCCTTACCCGATCGGGTCCACACCGCAGTGTTGCGCACTTGCCGGTGGATGCGTTTTAACCACTCTACGCGCTTGAGCAAATTTAGAATGAGCAATTTGAAAAACAGCCGTGTATTTGGCGCTCGCAGCTTGACTCGAAAAATAAGTCTGATGAAACTCAAGAGTTTGAAACTCGCTCTATTGGTGAGCTTTAGCGCCTGTCTGTTGCCTTTCAGCAGCACTTGGGCACAAACTCAATCCGACTCAATTATCACTCGCAGTGTGGTCGTTCAACCTGATGACACTTTGCGTTCTATTGCGCGACGAGAATTTGGCAAGTCCGGCTTGTCTCCCATGCTGGCAAATTTCAACGCGTTAAAAGAAACCGACGAACTCATTCCCGGACAAATTATTCGGATTCCGCTTTTCACACCTGTAGAGCGCCAGTACGCCACGGTTATTTTTGTGAAGGGTGAAGTGATGAAAGGCGATGCCGAATTGAAGCGCGGCGATAAAGTCTACATGCACGAACTTATCATAACGGGTGAAAATGGGTTTGCCGCTTTACATTTTGCGTCTGGTTCCGTCATCAACATGCAGCCACAGACGCACGCAAGACTAGAAAGAATAAACTGCCTGGAATCCGACGACAGCTGCCTGATTGTGCTGGATTCAGCTCAAGGCGAAGTGTCATCTGAAGTAAACAGGCGCGACGGACAACCCACCGAGTTTATGATAAACACCCCGTACGCGTCGGCGGCCGTACGCGGAACTATTTTTGAAATGAATGCACTCTCCTCAAAGTTACTGGTAGGTGTGACAGAAGGCGAAGTGCTGCTACAAGCCGGAAACAACGACTTGCCGCTCGATCAGGGTTTTGGCTCAATCGCGCAGCAAGATCTTCCACCGTCCGACCCAATCGCCCTACTACCAGCGCCGGTATACCGCTATATTCCCACTCGCGCTGCGAAAGGCGACACCATTTCCTGGTGGGCTTTATCAGATGTTGAACAGTATTTGATTAACTTGTCCAGCGATGAAGACGGTCAAGAAGTGGTGGCCAACTTTAGTGAGCAAGAAGGCATTCTGGCGATCGATGACATCGATGCTGGTGAGTACTTTATGAATGTGCGTGGCATAGACAGCAATGGCCTAAAAGGCTTTAAATCGCCCACAAAAATTGTTGTTGCTGCAATCGACGACAGTATTACTCCTGTTGATACTGAAGTGTCGCGCGTCGGTAATGAGTTTCTGGTTAGCGTAATCGATCCACCGGAAACAGCACCGGGCTATGAAATTCAAATATCCACCAAAGCCGACTTTACCGACCCGCTTAGTGTTGATGTTGCGAACCCCGGTACGGCCATTTTCAGGTTAGAGACCGACAAAATATACACACGGGCACGCGTGCTGCTGGAACCTGAGTTGGTGTCTGCGTTCGGTGCGGTGGCGGAATCGCAGTAGCAATACCCTGTTTGCGTGATTTCTCCCTGCGCTCAATGATTTATCATGGCATGGAGAACGAATAACCCTTTTTCTGCGATTCATGCCAGACGTTAACGAAATCCGTGTTTTTATCGCATCACCCAACGATCTCGGGCCCGAACGCCAACGTTTTAAAGAAACCGTCGACGACTTAAATAAAGGCTTCGCTGATGGGGCTGGCGTGTCTTTTGTACCTATGGGTTGGGAAGACACTCTGGCAGCTTTTGGCACAAGGACTCAAAGTGTCATCAATCAGGATATTGACGCCTGCGATGTATTCATTCTTGTGCTCAATCGGCGTTGGGGTCAAGAGGCTCCCGATTCAAACTATTCCTCGTACACAGAAGAAGAATTCCACCGCGCAATGCAGCGCTTTGAGAGCACCGGCAATCCCACCATTTTCGTGTTTTTCAAACGCGTCGACCAGGAATCTGAGGCCGACCCTGGAGAGCAATTAAAGAAAGTGATGGCGTTCAGGCAGACCTTGGAAGATACCAGAAAAGTGTTGTATCGATACTTTGATGATATGGACACATTTGCAGCGGAGATTGATTGTCACTTAAGAGCTTACGCTAAGGACGAACTGCCAGAAATAGATGCAGAAGCAGATACTGGAGTAACGCTGCTGCCACTCGATGCGCTGGATGAACTCAAACAAGCAAGGAAGGAAGCACAGGAGGCTGTAGCTGATGCTGAAAAATCTCAGCAGTCCGAGCTCAATATCCGTGCACAAGCAGAAGAGCTGGCTTTAAGTCTGGCTGAAGATGCAGCTGAAGCCGCACTTGATGGCAAACTGGAAAAAGCGAGACAGCGTTTTGCTCAAGCACTCAATGGGACATCTAATGTACACATTCTTTATCATGCATATAGTTTCTACAGGCGAACGGGTGATCTGAGTCAGTCGCACCATATTCTTGAACGATGGGTTGCTGCCACTCAGCCGGGATCAGCAAACCGCGCTGCAGCATACGGAAACCTGGGCCTACTTCATAAAACACGTGGTGATCTCGATGAGGCCGAGCGCATGTACAAACAAGCTCTCGAGATCAACGAAGCACTCGGACGCAAGGAAGGCATGGCCTCCAACTACGGCAACCTGGGCAACCTCTATCGAACGCGAGGTGAGCTCGACGCTGCCGAAAAAATGTACAAACAATCGTTGGAAATTGAGGAAGCGTTGGGGCGTAAGGAAGGAATGGCCTCAGACTACTGCAACCTGGGTCTGCTCTACAAAACGCGTGGTGAACTCGACGATGCCGAACGTATGTACAAAAAGGCCATGGAGATCAACGAAGCACTGGGGCGTGCGGAAGGGATGGCCTTAGACTACGGTAACTTGGGCAACCTTTATCGAACGCGTGGTGAACTCAAAGCCGCCGAGCGCATGTTTGAACAAGCCCTTGAGATCAATGAAGCGCTGGGACGCAAAGAAGGAATGGCAAACCAATACGGCAATCTGGGCAACCTCTACCAATCGCGTGGTGAGCTCGACGACGCTGAACGCATGTACAAACAATCTCTGGAAATTGACGAAGCTCTTGGGCGCAAAGAAGGTTTGGCCGACAACTATGGCGACTTAGGCACCCTCTATGAAACGCGTGGTGAGCTCGACGAAGCGGAACGCATGTACAAGCAATCTCTGGATATAGAGAAGTTGCTGGGACGCAAGGAAGGGATGGCATCTAACTACGGCAACCTAGGCAACCTCTATCGAACGCGCGGTGATCTTGCAGATGCTGAACGTATGTACAAAAAGGCACTGGAAATCAATGAAGCTTTGGGCAGCAAGGAAGGTCTGGGAATTAGTTGCCTCAATTTAGGCGATCTTTATTTACTTCAACTCTCCAAAGATAAAGCGAGGATGCATTTAACACGTGCGCTAAGTTTATTCGAACAGCTAAAATCCCCACACAAACAGGAAACTGAAGGGCTTCTGGCAAAGCTGGAAGATTAAAAAAGTCAGAGGTTTTTTCAACAGTACAATTTTATGTATCTAACCAGCACTATCTAAACAAACTTAAAATCAATCGCACGCCGCGCTTTAGCAAGCTGTTGAAGCATGTGCTCCCCACCCTGCACCGCCACTCCAACGGCCAATATATCAAGCACCACCATTTGCGCAAGCCGCGATTTTACTGGTGAGAAAATATCGCTGTCTTCTGCAACATCAACGCTTAAGTTCACATCGGAAAGTTCTGCCAACGGCGATTTGGTTGCCGTAACGCTAATGACTTTGGCGCGTGTGTCTTTGGCAATTTGTGCGGAGGTTAATAAGTCCTGATTGCGGCCTGAGTGCGAAATGGCGATAACCAGCGCTTTTTCATCCAGCAATGCAGCGGCTGAATGTTGAATGTGCGGATCGGAATACGCTATAGCCGGTTTACCTAAGCGGAACAATTTTAGCTGGGCATCTTCTGCGACGATGGCCGAACCACCCGAGCCGTACAGCTCTATACGATCGCACTGCACATAATATTCAATGGCTCTATCAAGCGATGCGTAGTTGAGTTGATTACGCACATGCACTAACGATGCAATCGCGCCATCGATCAGTTTGCCAGTGAGCTCTTTGCTGGAATCTTCGGGCGTTACGTCGCGATAGAAAAACGTGCCGCGGCTGGCCAGATCTTGTGCGAGCCGAAGCTTGAATTGCTGGAAACCGACGCAATCGAGCGCCCGGCAAAAACGGATAACGGTAGGCTCGCTTACCGAGGCTTGCGAGGCTATGGCCTGAATGGACGACTGCACGCTGTTGTCCGGATCTGCCAGTATGACATCCGCTACTTTTTGCTCGGATTTCCGAAGCCCATCACGCGCCGATTTGATTTTTGCCAGCATGGATAACTACACAATGACTTATGCAGACCAGTATACCGATATAGGCGGCAGATGTTTTTCAAAAAAAGACGCAATTGGCAGCGGTTTGTCGTCACCGCTTTCCTCGTCAACGTTTAGCGCTTTCTCCAATACTTTACGTTTTTGCTCGCCGGTGATGTGCAAATACCGGTATCGGGAGCGCAGTAATGCTGCACGTGTGAACGAGATACGCGTTTGATCAACCGTGGCAGGTTTCAGTACAGCCAGCATGGCATGCGTATCCATATCCAGCGCTTCTTCCAGCCCTTCGGTGTTTGGAAACAGAGACGCAGTGTGACCATCGCCGCCCATACCCAAAATGACCACGCTGAACGGTAGAATCATGTTTTGCAGGGCACGCTCAATATCGGCGATGGCGGTTTGTGGATCAGAATCGCGATACAAGCTAAAAAAACGCGCAGCGGATGCATCTCCGACCAGAAAATTCGTTTTAACAAAACGCTCGTTACTGTCGTCGTGATCTTCAGGCACCCAGCGCTCGTCGGCCAACGTGACATCGACAGAAGACCAATCCAGTTTCGCTTTCGAAAGCTGCTGAAAAAATGGCAGCGGCGTACTGCCACCGGACACCACCAAGCTGGCACGACCATGCGCTTGTATGGTTTCTACCAGATTTTGTTCGACAGACTCAGCAAGCTTTGCAGCCAGCGTTTGGGCATCGGCAGATTCATGCCACTGTGATTCGCTTAGTCCTCGTACCATTTCCGACCCTCTTTACTGATCAATGCATTTGCTGCAGCAGGCCCCATGGTACCAGCCGTATAACTCTTCGGAACAACGTTATGTTTCTCCCATGCTTCCCGAATGGGATCGATCCACGCCCAGGCAGCATCCACTTCATCGCGTCGCATAAACAAAGTCTGGTTGCCACGGATAATGTCTATACACAAACGCTCGTAAGCAATCATCTGGCGCTTTTGAAAGACATCGTTAAAATCCATATTAAGGTGAACCGGTTGTAGCTGCATATCATCACCCCAGGCTTTAACGTATATGCGCATTCGAATACTTTCTTCAGGTTGCAAACGAATAACCAATTGGTTTGGCGTATTAAAACCATCTGCGGTTTCATATATTGAGTGAGGCACTTTACGAAAGTTGATGATAATTTCCGTGAGCTTACTTTCCATGTGCTTACCGGTGCGCAAATAGAACGGCACCCCTGCCCAACGCCACGATTCTATTTCCGCACGTATGGCCACAAACGTTTCGGTTGTGCTGTCATCGGGTACGGTTTCATTTTCAAGATAGCCTGGCACAGCACCTGATGCATAAGCACCCGCTTTGTATTGACCACGAACCGTATTCTCTACAGCATCAAGCCCGACCAATGGCTTTAACGCGCGAAGCACTTTTATTTTTTCATCTCGCACAGCATCCGGATCAACACTCACCGGCGGCTCCATAGCCAGTATAACCAGCAGTTGAAGCAAGTGGTTCTGAACCATATCGCGCAGTGCACCAGTTTGATCGTAGAAACCACCGCGAGTGCCCACACCCAAACTCTCTGCAATGGTTATTTGCACATCGCTGATGCGCTCGCGTCGCCAAAGAGGTTCAAACAATGCATTACCAAAACGCAGCGCCAGTAAATTTTGTACGGTTTCTTTACCCAGATAATGATCGATGCGAAAAATCTGTGATTCTGAAAACGCCTCGGCTAACTGGTCATTGATTTCATTTGCACTGTCCTGATCTCTGCCGAGTGGCTTTTCCAATGCAACCCTGCTCTGCTCAGTAATAAGCCCTGCTTCGCGAACCTTTTCGCAAATGGTTGCAAACAAGGTGGGTGCAACCGAGAGATAAAAAATCCGCGCAATATCTTCACGTCCTTCCAGCATCTTACCTAGCTCATCGTAGCCATCGATGGTGGATAGATCGATCGGCATGTAAAACACTCGCTGAGCAAACTCATCCCAACTGGATTGACTAAAATGTTCATCTGGAATGTGCTGCCTGACCTTCGTGTTTATCATGCTGCGAAAGCCCTCGGTGTCGAGGTCTGACCGTGCAATACAGATAATGCGACCATCATCCGCAAGTTGGCCTTCGCAATGCCTGAAATACAAGGCGGGCAATAACTTGCGTAACGACAGGTCGCCCGTGCCACCGAACAAGACAAAGTCAAAAGGGTTAGTGGTTTCAGCTGAATTTGGATTTTTCATAATCAATAATTGTTTAAACTACCGGCAAAGACCCGTTAGTGCCCATGCCTTTTTAAAGCGGCTTCTCGCAGCCGTTTGTCTGCCATGCAACATCTTCCAGAAAAACAACCTCAGGCTCCACTGCCGTTTGAGCTTGATCGTCAGGCGTTCTTGTTTGGCGTTGCTTGAAGCACTTTAACTTGACGCACTTTAATCAGTGCCCTCAAGCCTGGCACTGCGTGTAACCGCAAAAGGCGCAGATGATGCTTGCTATTCAATACTGCAAGTAACGACTGCAAGTAACGACTGCAAGTAACGACTGCAAGTATAGGTGTATTTAGTGGCGCATCACTTTTGTAATAATACTACATGTGTTATGAACCAGATTCCACCCAAGACCTTGCATTCACAGCATATACCTTGAATTATATGCGATAATTAACGTAGCAATCCTACTAATATTCTATACCCTACTCGCTATGGTCAGTATAAACAAAACTGTTCTGTCGGTTACCGATCGTGTCATTTCGCGCAGCCAGCAATCCCGCCAGCATTACATGGATGGTGTCGATGCCCAACGCGGTAATCGTGCTCAGCGTGCCAGCTTGTCGTGCACCAACCTGGCCCATGCAGTAGCCACCGCCCCGGCTAACGAAAAACTGATACTGCACGCCGAAGAGCAGCCCAATCTGGGCATCGTCAGTTCCTACAACGAAATGTTGTCGGCGCATCAGCCATTCGTAACCTACCCAGACAGAATAAAGCAGGCAGCCAACGCGGTAGGCGCGACAGCTCAATTCGCTGGTGGAACGCCCGCTATGTGCGATGGAGTCACTCAAGGCCAGCCGGGGATGGAATTGTCTCTGTTCAGCCGAGATGTCATTGCCATGTCTACAGCCGTTGCACTGTCGCACAACATGTTTGACGCTGCGGTCTATTTGGGTGTGTGCGATAAAATTGTGCCAGGATTGCTAATGGGTGCGCTGAGTTTCGGTCACCTACCGGCAGTTTTTATTCCGGCGGGTCCTATGACCACGGGGCTGTCGAATAAGGACAAAGCTCGCACGAGGCAACGCTTCGCTGAAGGCAAAGCGACTCGACAGGAACTACTGGAATCGGAAAGTCAGTCTTATCATGGTCCGGGCACGTGTACGTTTTACGGCACAGCAAACAGCAACCAGATGCTCATGGAAATCATGGGCCTGCATTTACCGGGGGCCGCGTTTATCAACCCCGGTACAGAGCTGCGCGATGCACTAACCAGTGCAGCAGCAACCCGTGCATTACAACTCTCGGCCAGAGGCAATGAATACACGCCTGTGGCGAAAATTGTGGATGAAAAAGCGATTGTTAATGCCATTATTGGCTTACTGGCGACCGGCGGCTCTACCAACCATACCTTGCATCTTGTCGCTATTGCGCGGGCTGCCGGCATTATCATCGACTGGAACGATTTCGATGAACTAAGCCATGTTATTCCGTCGCTTACACATGTGTACCCTAGCGGCCAAGCCGATGTAAACCAGTTTCACGCTGCCGGTGGGCTTGCACTGGTGATTCGCGAACTGCTTGACGCAGGCTTGTTGCACGACGATGTCACAACCGTTGCAGGCACTGGTGGCTTACGCCGTTACACCGAAGAACCTTGGCTTGATGGCAAAGAGCTTAAGTGGCGTGAAGGCGCAGAAGCGTCTTTAGCCGACTCCATTATCGCCACAGTTGAAAAGCCCTTTATGCAAGACGGCGGCTTACGCCTTATGCACGGCAATCTTGGCAGAGCGGTTGTAAAAACATCGGCCATTCGCGAGCAACATCGAGTCATTAAAGCACCAGCTGTTGTTTTTCATTCTCAGGCCGCATTAAAAAAATCCTTTGAAGCCGATGAACTCAATCACGATTTCGTCGCGATTATTGCCTATCAAGGGCCACGCGCGAACGGCATGCCAGAACTGCATCAGCTCACGCCCATTCTTGGCGTGCTGCTCGATCGAGGGTTCAAGGTAGCGCTGGTTACCGATGGTAGAATGTCCGGCGCATCGGGCAAAGTACCCGCGGCTATTCACGTCTCCCCTGAGTGCTTGCTCGACGGGCCACTTGGCCGTGTGCAAAACGGCGATATAATAGAAATGAATACCCATACCGGCGAACTGAACGCGTTAGTCGATTCTAAAGAATGGGACTCACGAGTTGTACAAACGCCCGACCTATCCGGCAACGAAGACACCGGACGCCGATTATTTGAAGGTTTCCGTGCGCACGTTAGTTCAGCCGAAACCGGTGCCATCAGCGCGTTTGGTGTAACAGGATAAAAAAATAGTATGCAAGCTCGAGATTTAATGGAAAAAGCACCAGTAATTCCAGTACTGGTGGTAAACGATGTTGAACACGCCGTGCCGTTAGCAACCGCACTTGTTGCTGGTGGCTTACCTGTACTAGAGGTTACCTTGCGAACGCCGGTAGCGCTTGAAGCAATGAAAGCCATGAGCGATGTGGAAGGCGCTATTGTTGGCGTTGGCACCGCATTGAATCCCGATGACTTGAAACGCGCCCAAGATCACGGAGCACAATTTGCCGTGAGCCCGGGTTTTACCACAGAATTAGGCGCAGCCGCCAACGCGCTTAAGCTACCGCTGCTTCCGGGCATTGCCACATCGGCCGATATCATGCGAGCGTTGGATCTGGGCTTTAAAGAACTTAAATTTTTCCCTGCCAGCCAGAATGGCGGTATACCCATGTTAAAAGCGCTAGGCGGCCCATTTGTCGATGTGGTGTTCTGCCCAACCGGTGGCATCAACGCAAGCACGGCTGAAGAGTATCTTGCGTTGAAGAACGTCGTTTGCGTTGGTGGTTCGTGGGTCGCACCTGCTGCCGCTGTGAAAGAAGGTCGTTGGGATGACATCACAGCACTGGCAGCGGCGGCATCGAAATTAAGTACGTCATAAGGTAGGAAGTACAGCTCGGCCCATAGTACGAGTTTAGAAGCTCGGCTTTACCGGCTGCGGATACCGCAATTGCACAACCGTTACGTTGGAGTCGTTACTGTTTATTTGCTGAACACGTTCTCGCACAGCGTACACCACAATCCCCGACTGATCATCCGGTAACGCCTGCTGAAATTCAGCTGGCAATGTGAACAGACCGTCATCAACAACATCACAGGCTATATTAACCACTTCAGGCGCTTGCGAATCAGTAAAATCAATCGCACTCAGACGCAACTTAATTTTCACCTTCTCGTTAAAGGATGGCTCCCAACGAAGTGATGAGGCTGCACTGGGCATTACACCAGTTTGTGGCACCAGCCATACTAGTGGCATAAGGGGCACAACATTCATGGCATTTAAGTTCGACAGCAATTGGCCATGCTGCGAAAAGCTTTTATGTGTCGTCAGCGTGTCCCCATGACTCAATATTTCATCTCGCCATGCAGAGTGCGGTATCGGCTGACTTGCATCGGCTTCCTGTTGCTTGATTAGCGCATCAAAGCCAGACAGCCTGGAGTCGCTGCGCGCAGCATGATCGTTATCATCTAACGCGTGAGCAAATGTAGAATCAAAAGCCTCATCATCCTGCTGTGCCGGTAACTCAGCTGCCCCCATCGATGGCAGAGTAAACGAAGGTTGGTCTATTTGCTCGGACGCTTCAGCCGACAAACGCTCTACTTTGCAGGAATCTTCATTGATAACTTCATCAGCTTTGGCATGACCCAACTCAGGCTCATCAGTTTGCGACAGCCAGCCATCGAACACCGTGCTACCGTCCCGCTCTTCGACCACAACGGTGCCGTTAAGCGTCATTGACGGGCTCAGATCAGATAAGTATTGCTTTTTATTCTGCGAGGATTCAGGGTCTGATGCGCCACACGCGCTAAGGACCAAAGCACCGCAAAGTGTAATCAGTACAAAAGGTGATTTACCACTGGTAAAAGATACGCGTTGTTCAATTTTCCGGACTATGGTCATTGTTTTTCCCGCTAACAAAGCGTTAACGGCCAACGACCCAACCCATCTAAAACAGGGCTATATTAATTTTAATGTAACAACGACGCGCTACTCACACAGAACACAGAATTTGTAATGCGTGTCGCAATCTAGGAAAAATTAAACAACAACACAATTAACATCATGACCGTAACGATCAACACCATGCTGTTAACACCCCAGTTCACAGAAAGAATGCCGCCCGGACGAGAAATGCCCGCAACCCGCCGCGTAAAGGATACAACAGCATCTTTAGCCGACGATTGTGCAGATGTCACAGTCGATGCAATTGCGTTCACGATAGCGGGCATAAGACCCGGTGCAAGCTTACGATATACCCAATCACTATCAAGATTCACACCCCGCTCCTCCGGTGGGTGCAACCCATTGCGCATTAAGAAAACGAACGCGAGTAACGCAAAACACAGTAGCTGCATTTGCGAGAGTACATGACTCACCGTATAGGGTTTGTAGTCAACTTCGAACGGAAGCAATGCATACAGCGCACCTGGAAACACGCCAATAAATACACACAATACGGCGGTAATAATCATGGCAATACGCATGTGCATAGGTGCTTCAGCCGGACGCTTACCACTATCGTGGGCGAAGAACGTGAAATACGGAATCTTGATGCCTGAATGACTCAGTACGCCAGCTGACGCCACAACCAGTGCAAACCAGACAATGTAATAACCATTACTCACCGATGCATCGAGTATCAAAGATTTAGAAACAAAACCACTGAACAACGGGAAGGCAGAGATAGACGCGGCCCCGACTAGACAACAGACCATGGTAACAGGCATGGTTTTATACAAACCGCCCAGCTCTGATGCTTTGGATGTGCCCGTTCTGTACAACACAGCACCTACACTCATAAACAGCAAAGCCTTGTACAGAATATGGCAGAACGCGTGAGCGGCTGTTCCGTTCAGTGCCATTTCGGTGCCTACACCTACACCCACGACCATAAAGCCGAGCTGATTGTTCAAACTGTACGCCAACACGCGACGCAAATCATTTTCGATTTCAGCAAAAAATATCGGAAACAACGTCATAATCGCACCGATATAAATAAGTATTTCAGTACCAGCGTAGCCTCGAGCAAGTGCATACACCGCCATTTTGGTTGTAAAGGCCGATAACACCACGGTGCCAGTAACTGTGGCGGCTGGATACGAATCCTGTAACCAGTTGTGCATAAGAGGAAACGCACACTTAATTCCAAAGCCAATAAAGATAAGCCATGTACCCAGACTCACCAAGCCAAGATGATCAAACGCGATAGAGCCGGTGTCGTTGTAATGCAGCAACAAACCGGCTAATAACAACACACCAGAGAGCACCTGAATAATCAGGTAGCGCATCCCCGTTGCGTATGATGCAGGCGTTCGCCTGGCCCAGATAAGAAACACCGACGCAACCGCGGTTGCTTCCCAGTACAGAAACAACGTGATTAAATCACCTGCCAACACACCACCAATGGCAGAACCGGCATAAACAAGCGTTGCCATTTGCTGAATTTTGTCATCAACATGCCACGCATAAATCGCTGCCAGAAACGCAGCGATGGAAAAAATAATGCCGAATATTTGCGATAACTTATCCAACCGGACAAACGTGAGTTCGAAACCGAGCATGGGGATAACCAGATGGTTTCCGTATCCGTAGCTCAGTAACGAGATAAGGCCGAACACAGGAACCAGAAGCAACAGCAGTGCACGCGATCGGCTACCGAGAACCGGTATTAAAACAGCTGCCAGTAAATACAGAAATGGAGGAGCGAGCAGACTCATGTTCAGCCACCCTCTCTTTTTACATCGTGAGTATCATCTACGCTACTTTGATACTGCTGTTTATCCAAACCGGCATCGGGATAGTTTTCGGCATCCACACTGAACGGCGAATAGTAGTGCTCGTTACGCAAAATCACACGCCGCAGTTGCTTGGCGCCCAGAACAATCAGTGTAAACGCGACAAAACCAACCACCGCATAGAAGCCGGGTATGCCCTCACCGGGTGCATAAGCATGACGGTGAATAATAAAATCCAGCACAAAGAGCACGGTGCAGGTTACGCTTAAATAGAAAATAACGCGCTCAACAGCACTGCTTGAATCGGCCCACAAGAATCGCTTCGCCAGTGGCGTGTACTCTTGCTTATCATCAATTGGCTTTGCAGGTTTGTCGGTCATAGTTAACGCCACTGAATTAGGCCAAGCAGATTGATTAGCGGTTGAGGAAACACAAACAATAAAATACACACGGTTGTGGTGACGGTAATCGCCCACAATGAGGGTGCTGGTGCTTCGGTCCAACCACCGGTATAAGGTGTGGCCGGAGGTTTAAAAAATGCCCGTAACGGAATGGGTAGCAAATAGGCAATATTCAACAGAGTACTGAGCATCAGCACACCCAACCAGAATGCATTACCCGCCTCAAGCGAACCACCGGCAATAAGCAACTTGCTCCAAACACCAGACGCCGGTGGCAAGCCAATAATCCCAAGCGCTCCGATAAAAAAGCACACCATGGTTATGGGCATGCGTTTACCCATGCCATCCAAATCGGAGATATTGGTTTTATGCAGAGACACCATGATGGCCCCGGCGCAGAAGAACAATGTAATTTTGCCAAACGCGTGCATCACAATATGCATGGCACCACCGGTAACCGACATGGTAGTCGCGAGCAGCGCTGCCATAACAATGTACGAGAGTTGGCTAATGGTGGAGTATGCCAAGCGCGCTTTCAGATTGTCTTTGGTGAACGCAATCAGTGAACTGGCAATAACGGTGAACGCGACAACCGGCAAAATGTAACTGGCCACGCCCGTACTGGAAACCAGGTCGATACCGAACGTGTAGGTGATTAATTTCAATATGGTGAACACACCGGTTTTAACCACCGCCACGGCGTGCAACAACGCACTAACCGGTGTTGGAGCTACCATCGCTGCAGGCAACCATCGGTGCATTGGCATAACCGCTGCCTTGCCCACGCCAAACACACACAGCGCCAACAAAAACGCCAGGGAAGCTTTACTCATCTGAGCATCAGCCAATATGCCACCGGCTTCAAAGTCGAGCGTACCGGCTGCTGTGGCTATCCAGATAACCGCTGGCAGGAACAGGCCAATTGAGCCACACATCAGCAGCAACAAATACAAGCGACCGGCCTTTTTAGATGCATCGTTACCAGCGTGCGTAACCAGAGGAAACGTAGATAGCGTTATCGCTTCGTACGCAACAAATAACGTGAGTAAATTATCGGCGTACGCCGCCGCCATAACACAGGCAATGGCAAGCGCAAAACAACAATAGAATCGTGTCTGGTTTTTCTCATCGTGACCACGCATGTAGCCGATGCTGTAAACCGTCGTGACTACCCAAAGAAAGCTTGCCAGCAGCCCGAACAATACGCCCATGGGCTCAGCGCTCAAACGCAAACTGAAATTGGCAAGGATGGCTATCTCACCGCTTTCTACTATTTGGCCATTCGTTACCGCTGAATAAATTCGATCGTTTATTCCCAGCAGCACAAGCCCTGCAAGAATAATCGCGCCTTCTCTTAGATTTCGGTGCTTTTCACCGAAAAGAATAATAAAAGGAATAACCAGTAAAGGTGGTAGCAGTGTCCATAGCGGGTTCATTGATAGCCACCCAACAACGCAGCGGCGGCTTCAGAGGCAACCGATAATGTGGTACTCCCGGAAATGCCGAACCACAAACTGATTCCGATTAGGACATACATTGGCACCAGCATAGACATTGGGGCTTCACGCATTCCGGTAGGTTCGGGTGTGTCGGTGCGAGACGATCTGAACACCATAATTTCAACGACCCGACCAACATAAACTATGGCAAATAGAGAGCTAACCAGAACAAGTGCACCCACCATCCACCATCCACGTTCCAATGACGCACCGATGAGTGAAAACTTACTGATAAAACCAACGGTGAGCGGCACACCGATTAAACCTAAACCAGAAATAATGAAGGCGGTAACTGTTAGCGGCATTTTCTTCATGAGGTTATCAAGGCTACCGATGTGGGCATGACCCACTCGATAAATAATACAACCCACCGACATGAACAAGGCTGTTTTGATAATGCCATGATTGATAATGTGCACGATACCTGCCGTTAGACCAGACTGCGTTGCAAGACAAAAGGCAGCAACGATATAACCTATTTGCGCCACACTGGAATACGCCAGCATGCGCCGCAGATCAGTTTGGAATATCGCAACCAGCGATAACAGCAAAAAGCCGACAATGGCTGCTGGCAGTAAAACCACATTCAGTAACATGGCACCAAAGCTGTAATTCGGTCCGAAAATGCTAAAGAAGAATCGCAGTAGAACGTACAAAGACACTTTGGTCGCTGTACCTGCCAGAAACGCTGTCACGGCAATGGGTGCATGCTGATACGCATTGGCCAACCAGCCGTGCAGTGGAAAAACCGCTGCTTTGATCATCAACCCAATGGTGAGAAAACTGAACGCGACTAACACTGCCCGCTGAGATTCGGCATCGGGTATGCGCTGGGCAAGATCGACCATGTTCAGCGCACCAGTTGCGGCGTACAGAAAGCCAATACCGATTAAGATAAACGATGCACCAACACTACCCATAATAAGATAACGAAAGCTTGCGGTTAATGCACGTCGGTCTGAACCAAACGCCAGAAGCATGTAGGTTGCCAGCGATGAGATTTCCAGAAATACAAATACGTTAAACGCATCACCGGTAATACTAATGCCAAGTAAACCGGTTAAGCACAGCATCCAGGCGGCATAAAACAGGTAATGCTTGCCCGTTACCACCGTTTTTTTAACACTCGTGTAGGCAAATACTAACGTAACGCAACTAATGAAAGACACCAACAGCAGCATAATCGCATTCATGGTATCAACATAATATTCAATACCCGTGGGTGCAGCCCAACCACCTAACGCGTATCGAATAACGCCATCTGTGCGCACTTGATGAAGCAACGCAAATGCGTTTATGACAACCAATACGTTGGCAACCAGTGCAATAGCCCAACACGCGTTTGATCGCTTAACGAGCACGCACAACGGTGCCGCAAGCATCGGGATGACAATTTGCAAAGCCGGGAGCTGATCAGCTATCACGAATCTTGCTCCGCAGACTCAATTGCCTTTATTTCATCTTCTTCTATGGTATCGAACTCTTCGTAAATACGAACAATAAGCGCGAGCGCTACAGCCGTTGTTGCTACGCCCACTACAATTGCGGTGAGTATAAGTACGTGAGGCAATGGATTGGAGTACTGCTCGATGCCATCTGCCAATATCGGCGCCGTGCCACCCTGCACCTTTCCCATAGTGATATAAAGATAAAAAATAGAGGTTTGAAACACGCCCAAACCAATCATTTTTTTAATCAGGTTATAGCGCGCGATAAGAATGTACAGACCCGCCATCATTAAAATAATGACCACCCAATAATTGTATAAGCCGAGCACTTGCATTAACGTTTACTCGCAAAGCTGTAGAACAGACTAATCATGACGGCAGTAACCGTGACACCAACCCCAAGCTCAACAGCGAATATCCCCCAGTGTTGACCATGCTTTGGGTCGTGAGCAAGAAAATCATAATCGAGCAAATTTCCGCCAAGCAACATGCTAACGATGCCGGTTCCAAGGTAGATAAGAACACCCAGTGCCATGAGCACGCGCAGCATACTGGGGGTTATCACCTGACGGGTTCGCTGCAAGCCAAAAATAAGCCCATGCAGAACAAAAGCCGACGCGAAAATAACACCAGCCTGAAAACCACCACCCGGACCATAGTCACCGTGAAATTGAACATAGAGTGCAAATAACAGCACGAACGGGATAATCAGTTTGGTGACAATTTGCAGAACGCGATGTCGTTGGCGTCTATATAACTTCACAGGCTTTGCTCCGAATCGGATTCGCCAGTGGAGGGTAAATCGCCCGGTGCATCTTCTGGCACCTCATCTTCAGGGCGGCGCCTGATGAGTCCGAGAATACTCAGAACAGCAATACCCGCTGTGAACACCACCACTACCTCGCCGAGCGTGTCGTAACCGCGATAGCTGGCAAGCACCGATGTCACCACATTTGGCATGCCGGTTTCATCAGGAGATTTGTACAGGTAGTGTTGGGTATGTTCCGGATGAGTTTGAGCAGGCGAATTCGGATCGCCATAGTGCGGCATGTCAAGCGTACCGTAAATCAGCAAACCACCGGTGAGAACCACAAACACTACAACAAGAAGCGAATCATGGCCGCGTGGCTTTTGCTCATGTTTGGTAAACGACAGCGCACCCAAAAATAAAATGGTGGAGATGCCACTGCCCACGGCCGCTTCGGTGAACGCTACATCAACCGCATCCATAACAACAAAGATACCCGCCGCTATGAGGCTGTACAGCCCGAGCAGAATGACACCTGCCAGTAAATCCCGCAACACGATAATGCCAATAACAATGGCCACCAGAAAGGTCAGTAAAACAACCGTAACAAGGAGTTCCATGGCTATTTCTCAGCTCGTGATCTGGCAAGCTTCTGGGCAGTTTCCGGCGAATCCAGAATAGGCTTACCATTTTCATCAGTGGGTACATGCCCCGACAATAATGCGGTTTTGGCCAACGCATGGGATGCCGTGGGCGCTGTGAAGAGTGTGAAAAATAAAACCAGAACAACCTTAATGCCGGCCATTAGATTGTCGAATACGAACAGCGCCTGTAACAATAACCCGAGCACTATGAAAATTGCGCCGCCAGTGTCAGTGACACTCGCCGCGTGCAAACGCGTGTATAAATCTGGCATCCGAATAAGGCCCACTGCACCGCTGATAATAAACACGCAGCCAGTAAGAATGAGTAACCAGGAACAAACCCAAATCAGCCAGTCGAACATTAGTAATCATCCTCCTGATAAGCGCCACTACCTAAATCGTCGTATTCGAAGAACTTCAAAACAGCGATGGTTCCGATGTAGTTAATCAGGGAATACACCAAAGCGATGTCGACGAAGTCCGGTCTGCCCATCAGAAACCCATAGACGGCGATGAGCAGCACTGTTTTGGTACCAAATGAATTTACCGCGAGGATGCGATCGAAAATTGTCGGGCCAAGCAACGCGCGTACCAGTGTTAGCAGCATTGTTATCAGCAACGCAAGCGTAGCAACAATAAACATTAAGGGGGCGGCTCCAACGGTTCAAAGTGCGGTTCAACATCGCGGATATGTGCAGCCATTTCGCCATCTTCAAGCTCATGCAAACTGTCTTCATGCAGGGCATGAACCAGAATGTCGTCGTCGGGCGTAAAGTTAATCGCTGTTGTACCCGGTGTGAGGGTGATCGAGTTAGCGTAGATAGCTCGCCCCATATCAGAATCAGGCGTAGCCGTGACGCGTCGCAAAGTAGGTCGAATGGGCATATCTTTCTGCAAAATGCGCTTAGTCACGTCGATATTGGACAGCAATATTTCCTTCGCCAGCCAAGACCAGTACTTAAAGATATGGAAAAAACGGAAATAGATGGGTTGGCCGCGATGAGTTAGCACGCGCATGCGCAGAGCCAGCCAGGTAACCAATGCCACTGAGAGTACGCCAAGAATGAGTAGTTGCGCTTTGAAGTAGCCAGACAACAACAGCCACAGCACACACATTGTTATAACCAGACGAATTGTCAGCATCTTTTGGAGACTATTTTAATGTTGTACAAAATACGGATATACAAAGTACGCATAGTAGCGTGAATGTACGCATTTCCAACTTTTGCAGACAGGCAACGCCCACGAAGGTTATTACGCACGTTTTTTGCGCATTGGCACACAGCCGCCCAAAGCCGGACCGTTGCAATATTTTACCATATAGACAGAACTGTAAACGACTTCCCAATTTGCCGCCTCCAAGCGATGTTTCAGTGCTCAAAAGTAAGTCATAAGCGTTAAATTGCAGACAGTTACGGTACTAATACCGGCGCAAAGCATCAACGCTCTGATAAAATCCCGCGCTGGACAGAAAAGCCCCTTGAACTGTCGAATACTAATGGGAACCACCAGCTTCGTGAAAACAACGAATATTCAACACAGACTTATCGCTACGCTGCTCGTCGGTTTCGTGCTGTTGACAGGTTGTTCCAGCGACATCGAGGACCCAACCCCGGTTTCAGGTAATGACACTGCCGGCACTGGCCAGAACAATACCAACAATCCGCAAACCGATGCCGGTCAAGCCAATAATGGAACTTATTCGCTGATTTTATCGCGCGATTCGGTAAATTTAGTCGAAGGTAACAGCGTATCGGTAACGGTCCAGATTCAACGTAGCGAAGGGTACGACCGTCAGGTTACGCTAGCGCTCGAAGGGCAATCCGCCGACCAACTGAGCCAGCTAAGCTGGGAATTTGACAATACGCGAATACTACCAAACCAAAGCAGCACAACACTGACGCTATTCATGGATTACAGCGCTTTGCCAATTCAAAGGCAGAACCGTACTGTGCGGATCATTGGCACAGATGGCGGTGTTCAGAGTGTATCAGTACTGAATATCGATGTAGAACCAACCAGCCTTCCTGATATTTACTTACTCGCCGGACAAAGCAACATGGTCGGCTTCAGTGAGCTACAAGCCAAGCAGGCCTTCGCTGGTGGAGCGGACGCACCCGACGATCGAATTCAACAACTCAACGTCACGGGTAACGACGGGGAAAACTTTACCAGCACCGCATCATTCACCGATACCAATGCTATTGCCGTACCCAGCCCGCGGCGAACACCTGCCGTCGACCCCCTACACGATGGATACGATTCGAGCATTAATGGTAAGGAAAGCAGCCGAATCGGCCTAGGCATATCTTTTGCCAAACGCGCCATTGCCAACACACGAGCTTCGATATACCTGGTTCCGGCAGCCTGGTCGGATACCGGTTTTTGCCGGCGAACTCGCGCAGACTTTGAAGGCGTGCTGGGTTGGAACGCGACCAGTAGCAATAACCCTGCGCTATCGGGTACTTTGCTGCACGATCGTGCTATTGCGCGGGCTAATTTAGCCTTGCAGGAAACCGGGGGCATTCTTCGCGGCATTCTCTGGCACCAAGGTGAAGCCGATTCAGACGATTTGGCCTGCGCGCAACTTTACGAGCAAAATATTCGCGAATTGGTGAATTCCCTGCGTACCAACATTATTCAGGACGCCCGCGGTGCTGTGGCTCGCGGCCCCAATGCGAATATACCGTTTGTTGTCGGCACCATGTCGCGAGGCGGTGCTTATGCCGATTTCAATAGCACCAAGTCCATCGTTGATGGCGTGCACCGTAACATTAAAAACGTGGTGCCATTCTCAGCCTTCGTCAATAACGACGATCTGGTTCCACCCGCCTACCCTTGTGGCGAGGGAGATTGCATCCATTTCGGCTCAAGCGCACTGCGTCAAATGGGCTCTAGGTACTACGACTTCCTGATTGAAGCTGCTATCGGTCAATAGAATGACCCATAAATGGTCTATAAGCAGGATCAGTAAGTAAGCGATTGCCGTGGTAACGCAGATAACTCCATCAATAAACCCCATTAAGGCACAGAATGTGAACTGGTTTCCATAATGTGATTCTAGGTCGGCTTAACTTCACGATTGCCACTAGCTGACCAAACGCATAGCGCCTGACAGCCGATGTACTGAATTGGCCATAGAACATTGATAAACGGACAACTGTCCATCAGATTCAACATTTAATGAACGTAATCAAGCCAAATTTAATTCGCCTAACACTTCTGATTCTGACTGCGATCAGTTTGAGCGCTTGCTCTGGCTCAGATGATGGGTCTGAGGGCACGACCGACGGTGGAACAAGCACAGGCATCTTCAGCATTGAACCCGTGCCGGCGATGCAGCTGGAAGAAGGCGATGGGCTCGGCGTCAATATCCCTGTGATATTGACAAGATTGCAGGGGCACAGTAACACCATCACGCTAAGCATAGAAGGCGTACAGGACAGCGACGACCGACTCATCACGTTTACCTACGCACCCGCACAACTGCCAGCTGGCCAAAGCGTGAGCACCATTAATGCAAGGCTTGCTATCGACGACTTACCCATTATGCCGCAACAACGCAGGCTCACTCTGCGCGCCAGCGATGGCATAGATTCAGCCAGCATTCCGGTGGTTCTGAATATAACGCCAGTACAGGCTCCTGATGTTTACTTGCTTGCAGGTCAAAGCAACATGGTCGGGTTTAGTGGCGACGGCACCAAACTTTCAAATCTGGGTGGTCCGGACGAACCGAACCCCAGGATTCTGCAATTGAATGTAACCAAGAACGATCAATGGGAAATATTCAATTCAGAATCGGCCTTTGTATCGAGCTCAACTAACGTTATTTCGGAAGACCCGATTGTTCAAGCAGAGGACCCTTTGCACATTCCGCTCGACCCGAACAATACCAGTGGCAAAGACCTCTCTTACATTGGTATGGGATTAACCTTCGCAAAAGCCGCTCTTAATAACACCACCCAGAATATTGTTCTTGTTCCTACTGCCTGGTCTGGCTCTGCGTTTTGCGACAATTTCGATGGACCTATCGGACAATGGAACGCTCAAGACACACCAGACCCTAACCTTGGCAATACGTGGTTATACGATCGCGCCATTGCCCGTACCAATTTAGCGCTGCAGGAAACCAACGGTATTTTACGCGGCATTCTATGGCACCAAGGCGAATCAGATGCGAATGATCGTTGTGCAAGTTCCTATTTGTCCAACTTGGAACGATTGGCTCAACAACTTCGTTTGAACATTGATCAGGACAGACGCGGTGGTGCTTTGCGCAGAGCCAGCGCAAACGTACCCTTCGTATTAGGCACGATGTCTCGCGGTGTCGATGAGCGTGCTGATTTATCGGAGTTCTGGCCAGACAAACAAAAGATCGACGATGCACATCGAACCTTGCCGAGTAAAATTGCACACGCAGCCGTGACCATCACTGACGACATAACGCCTGCAAACGGCTACCCGTGTGGCAACACTACGTGTATTCACTACGGTGCAGCTGCGCTACGCGAAATGGGTGAACGCTATTATCAAGCGTTAATAAGAGCAGTTGCTACGCCGTAAAGGTTGCACTGCTGCGCGCGTAACATCGTTAAGCACTGGCTGCACCAAAACGAGAGCGTACAAATGGGTCCGTATCCGCATAACGACATCACAGCGCTGATTACCGATGCCAACCCTGTTGGTACTGCCGGGTTTGAATTTATCGAATTCGCCCATCCTGAACCTGCAACGCTTGCAGCCTTGTTTGGCCAAATGGGCTTTGCGTTAGTGGCGAAGCACAAATCCAAGGCCGTCTCACTGTATCGCCAGGGCTCGGTTAATTATCTCATCAATGCAGAAGCACAAAGCTTTGCCGCAGGTTTTGCCAAAACCCATGGACCTTGCGCCTGCGCGATGGCATGGCGTGTAGCAGATGCCCAACAAGCGCTTGACCATGCCATTGGACAAGGCGCGAAACCCGTAACCGTACCGGCCAATGCAGGTGAGATGGAACTCAAAGGCATAGAGGGTATTGGTGGGAGTCACCTGTATTTTGTCGATCAATTCAATGCGGGGCAGTCAATCTACGATATAGATTTCGATTGGTTAGGCTCACCTAACCCGGAACCCAACGGTGCAGGACTCTACTACATTGATCATCTTACCCACAACGTGATGCGCGGTAATATGGATCGCTGGACAGATTTCTACAACCGTATTTTCGGCTTTCGGGAAATTCGCTTTTTCGACATAGAAGGACGCCATTCCGGACTGTTTTCACGCGCCCTCACGAGTCCTTGTGGGCGCATTCGCATTCCTATTAATGAATCGCGCGATGATAAAAGCCAGATTGAGGAATATCTCACGCAATACAAAGGCGAAGGCATTCAGCATATTGCCTGTGGATGCCATGATATCTATGCATCAGTCGAGAAATTACGCAAAAATGGGCTTGAGTTCATGCCCTCACCTCCCGATACCTATTATAGGGGTATAGATGCGCGTCTACCGAATCACGGAGAATCGGTTGAGCGATTGCAGCAGAACAGCATATTGATCGACGGCGAAGGCGTTGTTGATGGTGGAATGACCAAAGTATTGCTGTAAATCTTCTCAAAGACCGTTATTGGCCCGATATTTTTTGAGTTCATCCAGCGCAAGGGCGACGACGGCTTTGGAGAAGGTAACTTCAAAGCTCTGTTTGAATCAATTGAGCAAGATCAGATTGAGCGCGGCGTTTTCGCTGCGAAATGATCAAATGACAATTGACGTAAATTCAGTATGACCATCTCATTAAGAACGGTCTAAGTCTCAAACAAGTGCTATAAAATGCGTGTGCTTTGATGTTAAAGCAGACAATAATGGCTAAAAATAAAGCGAATGAAACTGCATGCACTGCAATACCTTCGCGCCATAGCGGCGTTAGTGGTTGTCTACAGCCACGCATGCATTCAGGTGCCCGAGTACAAAGCCCACGTCATGGAGTTTGGCAGCTTTGGTGTCGACATATTTTTTGTCATATCCGGCTTTATCATGCTGTATATCTCCAAGCCGAATCACAAACCGAAAGCATTCATTGTTAATCGCGCTCGACGAGTAGCACCGCTTTACTGGTTTTTCACGCTGCTTATGGCAGTGATATTTCTTATTCGGCCTTCGTTGTTTGCCAACGCCGAGTTACGCGTTCAAGCGCTGGTTCAAAGCCTGTTCTTTATTCCGCATTTCAGTGACGCACACCCGGGCGAAGTGTGGCCCATAGTGGCGCCTGGCTGGTCTCTGAACTACGAGATGTATTTCTACGCACTGTTCGCAGCTTCTTTGTTTCTGGCGCAACGTTACCGGCTTTGGTTTATCAGCGCCGCGATCTTAGGCGTATTTTTATTGGCTCATGCCATAGACGGATCGGGACCATTCTCCAAGTTCTTTACCGACGGTGTTGTATTCGAATTCATATTCGGTATGTTGCTGGCTAAAGCATGGTTATCCGGATTCAGGTTATCGTCCAGGGCTGGCGTTGTGCTGTTTATCAGTGGCTTTGCGTTACTCATTCTTCACTCCCAAGGCCAACTGCTTGCCTCACTGAACATGCCCGGCATTATCAGCTATGGTATTCCTGCAACGATGGTGGTAGCGGGTACGCTGTATATTCAAATGCCCAAAAGTGACTTCGGCCTGCTGCTTGGCGACGCATCCTATGCACTTTACCTAAGCCATATATTTGTTCTCGGACTATTGCGACAAGTGTTGCCGCCGCTACTGGGCGACGGGCCAATGGCTGCGTATATTTTTGTTGGCGTCTCAATGGTACTCTGCCTGATTGTCAGTATCCCTGTGCACTTGTATATTGATAATTGGCTACTGCGTGAAGAACGACTTTCACCTTCACGAGCACCAAAGCAGCGTGAAGCGTGAGTCGGTCGGCTTCACTGCTGTTCAAAGCTGTGGCACAAGACAACGTTCCGACTCGGCTAATCGGTTAGTGTAGAAAGCCCGATACTGGTTGATCACTGACTCACATGCAATCACTGGAAGACATAATTGTTCGTTTCGATATCGACCCGAAGCACTCGTTGAAACAACAGAACAGAGAGCAGCACGAACGCAATCAAACCCTTCACGAAACCTGCTGGTACGTTGAAAAAGACCAGCAACAGCGTATTGTTGCGCGTTACCGTAGTTGGAGTAACCAGGCGCAGCAACCTCCTTTTCGTACTCAATTAGGCTGGGAGCGTTATTCGCCCGGAGGCCGTTTGCTTGATCGTGAAGTGCGTTACCTCAAGCCAGACGCAAACACTGTACTGCACTAGATTTCAGACTATGTTGGCAAACATGTTTCCAACTGCCCTACAGCTATATTGAGTTCAATAAATCTATTAGCGAGTGGTATCGGCCAATTGATTATCGCGAGTGTCTGCACTTGCATCGTCCGGTACTTCATCTGACGCATCACAGTCGGCAAACATATCGAACTCGCGAATGAGATCTATAAATGCATCGCCGTATTTTTCCAGCTTGTGTTTTCCAACACCCGAAACCGAAGCCATTTGTTCGTGCGTGGTCGGCCTTTGCTCCAGCATATCAACCAGTGTGCTGTCGTTAAATACCAGATAAGCCGGTTTGCCATCGCTTAATGAGGCGCGCAGTGCCCGCAGTTTTTCCCATAACGGACGATCTGCCTGTGCAATGTGCTCTGCTTGTGCACGTTTTTTCTTTTTGGCGCCACCAGTAGCATTGCTGATTTTGCGCAACTGTAAATCTCGCTCACCTCGCAAGATGGGCCGTGCAAGCTCTGTAAGCGTAAGGGATCCATGACCACCCATATCGACACTGAGCAGGCCTTTGGCTATAAGTTGACGATAAAGCGCTCGCCATTCTGTGGCGCTTCGATCTGCACCGATGCCAAACGTGCTTTGTTTATCATGACCAAAGCTTTTTATTCGTTCGGCCTCTTTGCCAACGAGTACATCGATTAAATAATTGACACCAAAGCGTTGTCCTGTTCGATAAACACAAGATAACGCTTTTTGCGCAGCTTCCGTTGCATCCCAAGTACTTGGGGGATTTAAGCAGTTGTCACAATTACCGCACGGTTTGGGTAACTCATCATCGAAATACTCCAGTAGCGATTGTCGCCGACAGGTGCTCAGCTCAGCCAGACCCAGCATGGCCTCCAACTTATGGTGCTCTACGCGTTTGTGCTCTTCATCGGCGTCCGACTCCTGCATCATGGAACGCAAATTAATCACATCCTGCAAACCATAGGACATCCAGGCATTGGCTGGTAGGCCATCTCGTCCTGCTCTGCCCGTCTCCTGATAATACGCTTCGATACTTTTAGGTAAATTCAGATGGGCAACAAATCTGACATCGGGCTTATCGATACCCATGCCAAAGGCGATGGTTGCAACCACAATAACGCCGTCTTCCCGCAGAAACCTGCTTTGGTGTTCCTGACGCATCTCAGCACTCAGGCCCGCATGATACGGAACCGCTTTTCTTCCCTGCTTAACCAACCATTGTGCGATATCTTCAACTTTCTTACGCGACAAACAATAGACAATACCAGCGTCGCCCGGATGATTGTCATCGAGAAACTGCAGCATGGCGTCTTTTGCATTACCAGCCTCATGTATCGCATAGCGTATATTCGGGCGATCAAAGCTACTGATATACCGTGCAGCATCTTCAAGCTTTAGGTTACTGACGATTTCATCGCGCGTGCGTTGATCGGCCGTTGCCGTTAACGCAATGCGAGGAACAGTCGGAAAACGTGTATGCAAAACGTGCAAACCCATGTATTCACGCCGAAAGTCGTGCCCCCATTGCGACACACAATGCGCCTCATCTATGGCAAACAAGGCTAACTTGCATTGATCAAGCAGGGCCAGCATGGAATCCATGAGTAAGCGTTCCGGGGCCACATAGAGTAGATCAAGATCACCGTCGATTAATGCTTGTTCGGTTTGGGCAATCTGTTGTGCGCTCATTGACGAGTTAATAAACGCAGCATTCAAATTCAACGCATTTAACGCATCAACCTGATCCTGCATCAGCGCTATAAGCGGGGAAACAACAATGCCCGTGCCTTCTCTTACAAGAGATGGAACTTGATAACAAAGCGACTTACCACCGCCGGTTGGCATGAGCACCAGCACATCGTTTCCGTCGATAACGGAATCGATAATACGGGCCTGTTGAGGACGGAAACGGTCGTATCCGTAAATGGTTTGCAGTATATCCAACGCATCCTTGTGTTTCATTGACTCACCTCATTGTGGTATCGGTTTATCAGGTGCACAACCCTGTGCATCTGGCTTGTGTTACGCACTACTACGCGCTTTGCTCATCTGGCTGGTACGCATCTCGCCATTCGTTGTATTGATCAACGATGTTTTGCATAGCAGGCTCGTCGTATTCTCGCAGGCCACTAAGCACCATATTTTTTCCGCCTCGCCCTATTATCTCGTCGCCATCGCGAATAACAAATTTAAGTGTCGTCTTGCCCTTCTTTCCATCAACCTCCATCGTGGCCTGATCAAGCGCCAATGTGAGGTTTTCACCGTGCACGCGTTCCAGCGTTAGCGACATGTCTTTATAAATGACCAATGGTCGCGCTGGATTTATCATGACGTTTTTTTCCCGCATTAGCTCAACCAGAATATCGGGAAACGTTTTGCCTGAAAACTTCACGTACTGTTCGATCAGACTGCCAACGAACCCAGGTTCTAATGTAGATTGCCCGTCTACTTTCAGGCTCAGGAGGTGTCTATCGGTAATATCGTGAATGGTGTTCGACTCCTTCAGCGAATTGGGCAGCTGCACAATGACATCGGCGTTCACCAACGCAACGAAGTCAACGTGCATTTGCTTGAACACGCCATAACGCGTCAGCAATGCGGCAAACAGTAAATCACCAGGCACACAAAACCGCTTCGCGCCGATATCGTGTATCGGATTAAAATCACCAGCAACCGCCTTGGCAAAATGATTCGCCTGCGCTTGGCTGAACTGCATACCTTGCTCTCCGTGCGTTACGTATCTGGATAGGTCCAGCGGCATAGTGATCTCCTGATTAATTCCGGTTGATGATCGCAAATTTAGTCGTCAAGTCGCAAGCGACGTTTGTTCACAAGCGCATCAATCTGAGTCAATTGACTGCCCGGCAGCGACACGGCGCGTGGATATCTAGGCGCATCGCGTTCGTTTTCTATCACGCCATTCCAACCAGACGTTGAATCTACAAAGTGTTGCATTCCCTGTTGATCAAAAACAGCACAATATCCAGCAGCAACGCAATCGATGTAGCTCTGCAGAATGGGGAATTGATCATTGGCGCGGCCAGCATGATTTGCATCGGAAACATAAACATGGATGTGTTCAGCTGAATAGCCCTCGGGTAAATCGAACGCGTTTGAATTAATTTTTATTCGATCGTAACCGTGCTCTCGCTGATCCAGAACAGGCAAATCCTCAATTGGCAACTGAACGATAACGCCATCGATATAGGCAGAGTCCGGTTTAGCTTTGGAACCGTTTTGAACATCCGCTGTCTTCATACTAACCGGCTCGGTATTGACTCTCTCTATGCTCAAAGAGCAACAGGATCGGCGGGCACCCGTACTCGCATCCACGCTGCCCTGAACACGATGGCCCCAAACCCGCCGCCAACCGTACAGTCGGGCTGGGAACGAGCGCTCCGTGGGCGGCCGCGTCTCGCGATTTACCAATGAGCCATAGCCAAAATACGTGATGAACTGCTCGGACATACCCTACGGCCCTGAAAGTTGCGACTTGTGTAACGGGCAAAACCGACCCAAGCACTCTATAGTGTTGATAACAACCGATTTACAGGCTGCATAATGCATTCAGACACCCTTAGGCGACCTGGCCTAACAACGTCGCTCCATGCCACGTTTATTTGGCTACTGTTCACCACAGCCGTGTACAGCGCCTCCGCGCTTTCCAGCACGGTGTATCACTCAGCCCTCGATCCACAGGAGCGACTAGCTGTCGGTGAAATGGCGAACCTGCAGCCTTGGCAACTGCTGCGAAACGCTCAGAGCGAGCCTGCGCATAAGCTCGGCGTGCAAACGCTCTCCATTGAGCTCGATGAACGCAAAAAAGGCGATCAGCGTCGCAGGGCCAGAGTGTATCAGTTTAACTATGATTCTCAGCAATCCAGACTGGTATTGGTCGATTTGCAGCAGGGAGCTGTTCAGAAAGTTCAATTAATCGACACGGTGCACTTGCCACTGAATCAAGCAGAAATTGCGCTGGCCAGAACCCTCGTTGAACAAAATACCGACATTATGCAACGAGTTAATCAAATTCAGCGCACGCGAGGCCTGTCTGATTTGAACGATTTGAGCAATATTGAGGTCAAAGCCAGTATCTATGAGCCGGATAATAACGCCAGTACCTGCGCTGTGCAGCGCTGCGCGCTGATATCCTTGTTCGACCAGACACGCACAGTTTTTGCTGTGGAACCTTTGGTGAATTTACAGAATCTCAGTGTAACCACGCTGCAGCAAAGTTTTTAGCCACGCGCGTAACCGACAACACACCCAAATCAGCACACTCCCATGCCTGCACAAACCGCCCGTTAAACCCGTCGATATGATACGCAAATCGATACGACTATTGGTTTTCCTCAGTGCCTGGCTCATGGCCAGTGTTGGGCATGCTAACGACTGTTCGGTGGGCGAACCGTTTGAACATCATTTTGCTTCCGGCGCCAGCTGGCAATTTTGCGTTGTGCTCGATAAAGACCATGCACTTGAACTGCAGAACATTCATTATCAAGCGCCCGGCGACACAAGCCGGCAAGTGCTCAAGCACTTACATCTGGGCCAGGTACTTTTACACTTCCACGATGCTGTGCAAGCCGATGTACTCATTGGCAACGCGCAACTAGGTAATGATGCGTTAAAAACGCTAACCGACAAAACCTGCGATGGCGAATTGCATACGCTGGGCAATCAGAACTCACAACTAACCCTTATCGAGGATCAACCAGCCCTGCTCTGTAGCTATGTTCGTAATACTGGATTAATGGCCAAGTACAACCTAAGACCCGGTTTGCAAGGCAGCCAGTACAGACTCTTTACGGTATCGCAGTACAAGGGGTTTACTTTCCAGATACAAGTATCCTTGAGCGAAGATGGTCGTATTGCACCATCGGTTCTACTATCTGGCAAAAATCCATCTGTGACAACAGATACACGCTTTGGCAACCAACTTCGAGACCCTGTAGAGCAGACTGCACTCATTGGAACAAGAGCCACCGTCCTCTACACATGGCGTATGGCCTTTGCACTGAACGACAACGAAGCAAACGACACCGTAGAGGAGTTCAATTTCATCCTTGAACCCACTTTGGGATCAAGGCGCCCAATGCAAGTGAGCGAGTTGGTGACAGAATCGCTTCGGGACAAAGACAGAGATTCGTTTCGTGGTTGGCGTGTAAAAGATGTCAACGGTAGCGGCTATTATCTCGACCCGCAAAACAGTGGATACGGTTACACAGACTGGCAAAATAATTGGGCACAATTCGATATTGCGTTAACCGCCTATAAAGCCTGCGAACGTCATAGTCGTATTAACAAGGCAGTGGCTAACGGCGATACAACCATCGACTCCAATGCAGATTGCATTGGCTCACTCGACGATTTCATAAGCGGTGAATCCATGACGGGGCAACACCCGGTATTGTGGTACAGCATGTCGCGCGTGTATCGGCCCCGAGCAGAAGACTACCCAATCATTTCCTCCATGCCTGTCGAATTTGAAATCATACCGTTTGACTGGACACCCACATCGCCCTTCGAGGTTAACCAATGAGTGGTGAACCCATGACGTACAAGCTGCAATCAGTGTGTGCCTTACTGTTCCTACTGTTTTTGTTCGGTGGTTGGGGTAACGCACATGCACAGGCAGCACCAGACACTACGCGAGCACCACAGTGCAGCGGCGAGGCACTAATAACAGAAACCTTCTCCAATGGAGCCAAATGGGAAATGTGTTGGGAATCGCGCATACGCGAAAACCTGGTGCTGAGCGATGTGTTTTACACACCACCCAATGGTGAAGCCATCCGTATACTCAGCACTGCTCGCCTGAGCCAACTGCATGTGGCCTATGACGATAGCGATGTCACTTATAACGATATAACGCAATATGGTTTGGGTGGTGGGTATCTGGTGAGCTTAACCGACAGCGACTGCCCTTACGGTGAACTCATGCTGGTGCAAACCCGGCCAAGCATTTGCCGCTGGCGATCAAAAGGTCAGGATGAATACCGAACAGCCTCGCGTGCGGTAAGCGCAGAGAGCTTATCGCTGTTTTCCGTCTCACAGGTTGGTGCTTATGCTTATATTGTGACATGGAAGTTTTTTTCCGATGGTGCAATAGAACCGCAAATAGGCGCAACCGGTGCACTGCAACGTAATTCGGATAACACAGAATTACCGTTCGGACGTTTGTTGCATGGCGATAACGACACATTATGGTTGTCGCATACGCATAATTACTACTGGCGACTGGATTTCGATTTAGGGGCCAATGCCGTTGACGATGCGGTAACTGAATCTAAAACCGTGTTAGCCGAAGATGGAAAACGCGTAACACAGCGTGAACGATTCGTTACCGAACAAGCTCGCGTAATCGATTCTGATATACCTGTGGCATGGGAAATCTGGGAAAATCTTGCCGGCGACACACCCACTGAGAACGATGCGGGTTATCGAATAGAACCCATTCGCTATGGTCATCGCCTTGAACGATCAGAAAAAGAGCCTTACACAGAGTTTGATTTTTTTGTCACTGTGGCAAACGAATGCGAACGCTTCGCCAGTCAGAATGCGCGCTTCAACCCCGACTGTTTGAATCATGTTGCCCAGTACACGAATGGAGAATCTCTTGAGGATGCCGACATTGTTGTTTGGCACCGCGTCAGTTTCCACCACGTACCGCGCAACGAAGATCAACGCCATATGCACACGCACTGGGATGGATTCGCCATTGAGCCGGTGAACATACATAACAGCACACCCGGTGTGAACGTTGCGGGTAACACACCACCCGAAATTGATCCTATTGCCAATCAGAATTCGAATCTGGGTTTGCGCATCGATTGGCAGCTAAGCGCCATGGATGCTGATGGAGACGCGTTGCAATTCAGCGCCAGTGACTTACCCGATGGATTAAAAATAACGGATGACGGCAGGCTTTATGGCAACGTAGACAAGCTCGGCAACTATGCCGTGAGTATTACTGCAAGCGATGATATAGCCAGCACAGAACAACGGTTTAATTGGCGTGTGACCAATGCGGATGGTACAACCGATGAAAAGAAATCCGGTTTTCTGGGATCTGAGGGGCCTATTGGGTTTTTGTTTTTAGTGCCTTTATACTTTCTGAGACGAATAAAACGTCGACGCTAAAAAAACAACCTCAAGGCCAATCACACACCACGGTTGCGTTCCGAGTGCGTGATTGGTTGCAATCATCCGATTGGCAGAACGTATAGCTAAACGTTTTTAGCAAATAAATAAACTAATGCTTTACGGAGCGCGGTTACTCAACAGAACTCATTCTTACTTTGTTCATTTCGTCGGCAATTGCAGTACCAACAACG
>CAKZUP010000119.1 GCA_937922945.1 uncultured Granulosicoccaceae bacterium | reverse complement strand
AGCACTGGCTATGGAGACACCCGCCATTGCTATGAACCCAACCGCCACACTCACCGTGCGAACTCGTTTAAAACTTGATTTAATCATGCTGTTTCCCCTATTGTTTGCGATTGAAAATCATATCGATGTATACGTACATGAATCCCTCCAACTCAAAAAATGCAACCAAACTATATTTATCTCTGGTTAGGGATACTCTTTTCGACTCGTTCGATTCAGACGTTTCCGCATTAGCTCAAAGTCATATTCACGCTCACTGCGCTCTTTGGCTTGAATCAGGCCAAATCACAATTAACCAGAAGCCATTGGCGACAGGACAGGCCGCTGAACTGAGCCATACCGATAAGGTATTGACCATAGGCTCACAACCTGCCGTGATACTGCGGTTCATTGCCTCCATTGAACCAATACAAAATAGCCCTATTACTGAACCCTCCATATATAACTGCAACACCCTATTCACTCAATCCATCCACGTCGACACAGATGAAATACTGATGAGATTGGACCAAGTGGATTTCCCACCTGCAGCCATAGCCTATAAGCACACGCATCCCGGCGCAGGTATACGCTATTTGGTTGAAGGCGGCCTGACACTGGTTAGCGACCATGGCGAGCAACAGATAGAAGCGGGTACTGCCTGGTTTGAAGCAGCAAACAGCGCTGTAGAGGCCACAGCAATTAGCACAGCACCAAGCCAATTTATCCGCATGATGTTGTTGCCATTGGCTTATGAAGGCCGCTCGACATTCACTTTGTGCAACGCGGCCGATAAAGACAAACCGAGACTGCAAACCAACATTCGACATATGGAGAAACGCATTGTAATTGCCGTTTCTCACTAGCTTTCGCTACTGGTATCCGACAAGCATGATGCCTCCCAATTAACATCTACCTGCGCTGGCTCTGAACTTAACCCTGCGTCCTGAATAGCCGTAATAGCGCAATATTCATCCTTCTCGGATGTGTCTCCGCTGATACCCACCGCACCAATCGTAATCTGATTCTTGTCTTCAATTAAGACACCGCCTGGAACCGGCACCACTTGTCCGTTTGATGCGGCCATTAGCGCATTCTGGAACTGTGGTCGAGCGGATAGTCTGTCGCGTATCAATCGACTCGATATTCCCATACCCAACGAGCCCCATGCTTTGCCGAAGGCTACATCAAAGCGCAGTATCCCCGAACCGTCCTGACTTTTCATCGCAATGAGTTTGCCGCCACTGTCCAGTACAACCACCGTTAACGGCAGCAGTTTTTCGCGTTCTGCAATTTCTAAAACACGCGCAATAATTTGATCCGCTTTTTCAAGACTTAGTGTAACTGCAAGTTTCATTAACACCTATCCAATAATATTAGCTGTTCATTAGGTCGGGGAGCCACGTTACTATTTCAGGAAAAGCCAGCAGCATCCCTATTGTTATAACGTCAGCGACAAAGAACAGTAAGATCCCACGGAAAACCTGTGACAACGAAATATCAGGTCTAACGCCATTAACGACAAAACAGTTCAGCCCAATTGGCGGCGTAATTAAACAGACCTCTGCCATTTTCACTACAATAATGCCAAACCAGATGGAGTCAAAGCCAAGCGCTATTACAGCTGGGTACACAACAGGTAATGTCAACAACAGCATTCCGATGGCGTCCATAAACATACCCAATATCGAGTAGGCCAACAGAATGCAAATCATGATAACCATCGGTGATGCATCCAAGCCCACTATCCAACTCGTGAACGCTTCGGGTAAACCGGAAAAACCGAGGAAGCGCACGAAAATCAGCACGCCCCAGATTAACGAAAATATCATAACGGTTAGCTTGGCTGCTTCCATTAAAGAATCGCGAATAATCGTTAGCTTGGTACCACGCATAAGCGCTAGAACAAACACCACAGTAGCACCTAATGCACCCGCTTCTGTTGGCGTGGCCCAGCCGTTATAGATAGCCGACATGATGATGAACACAACCAGAAAAATAGGCGATATGCCGGGCAGTGCTTTAAAACGTTCAGGCCAGGTGTAGCCTTTCACTGGCGGTGCATCGGAGGGCTTGAACAGCGCCCAACCAACAATTATTGCAGCGTAGATTAACGCCGATACCAGCCCGGGAATAAAACCTGCCAATAACAGTTCGCCAACCGACTCTTCGACAATAATGGCGTATATAACCAATATGGCTGATGGCGGAATAAGAGATGCTAGCGTTCCTCCCGCTGCAACAACTCCCGCGCTGAGTTTTTTGTCATAGCCATATTTAAGCATCTCCGGTATCGCAACACGAGAAAATACGGCTGCCGTTGCCGTTGATGCGCCAGATACAGCCGCAAAGCCTGCCGTTGCAAAAACCGTTGCCACGGCCAAACCACCGGGTAGCCAACCAACCCATTTTCGTGCAGCATCGAACAGTTGCTGCGTCATCCCTGCATGAAAAGCAAGAAAGCCAATGAAAATAAACATCGGTAATACACTTAACGCATAAACCGATGATTTTGAATGCGGAATGGTTCCCGCAATTCCAGCAGCAGGTCCCCAGCCAAGCAATTCCACCAGACCAAGTAACCCAACGACGGATGCAGCAAATACAACCCGCACGCCAACAACCACCAAAACCAGCATTAAACAAAGACCAATAACGCCAACCAAAAACGGGTTGTCAAAGCCTATACCGAGAATCATGGCGGCGAATCTCCACGATCACCAAATGTCTCTTGTATTTCCTCTTTAGCAACACTTGCAACATCCTGAATTAATACAACGCCTTCGGGCGCAAGGCCTGGATTGAGAAATAATCGAATGGACCCAACCAGCTGAATGAACAAGCGAATAAACCATAGGGTAAAAGCGATGGGCACCAATAGCTTTGATGGCCAAACTGGGTACTCAGCATCTATTGTTGTGTCACCCAGCTCTATAGATCGCAGAAAATGTCCGAAGCCATACCAGATAAGTACGGCAATAATGCCGAGCGCTATCAAAGTGCCAACGACTTCGAAGCCCCAAAGCCAGCGCCCGCGCAAATGCCCGATCAGAATCTCCATTCGAATATGAGAGCCAAGCCGTTGACAATAAGCGGCACCCAGAAACGCCATACCTGCCATCGATAACTCAACAAGATCGATGTATCCGGCTATTGGGGAATTAAATACAGTGCGTAGTACTATTTGCGCCGTGCCCAAAACCATCAATAAAAAGATGGCCAGGGCCGCAACAAAGTTGGCAAAGTCTTCTATGGGTTTTGCAAGGCGATCCAGTTTTCCAACTGGACTGTTTGTCCAGCTATCACTGTGATTCAACTATTTGGCTTCCTCAGCGTACTGCCAAATTGCATCGAACACACCCTGCGAATCGAACTTGTCTTTGTTCGCTTCGATCCATTCGTCCCAAACAGGCTTGCCGGCGATTTCTTTGAATCGTTCAAGTTCTTCGTCCGAATAAACGATTTTAGTCATCGTCTGTTCAAACTTGGGCAGATTGATCGCATCCTGCTCGGCATACGCTGCCTGCGTCAAATCCATTACCATATCGCGGTTGTCCATCAGAAGCGTCTGGTATTGAGCTGGCAGCTTTTCAAACGCCGTTTTGTTGAACACCCAACCACACTCGGATGTGCCAGGAGCAAGGTTACTGGTGTACCACTCCGCTTCTTCAGAAATTTTGAATGACACATGAGCATAGGTGTAAGGGAACGCCGCAGCATCTAACGCACCGCGTTGGAAGGCAGTCGAGCTTTCACCCGCAGGTAGCGTCTGTTTAACAGCACCAAGCTTCTCCATAGCGGTACCCAGTCCACCACCGGCTCTAACGCGAAGACCACTCCACTGCTCAAGTGCGAGTGGAACCGGCCCCTTACCCAGAATTTCATACTGCGGAAGCAACCCGGATACATAAGGCATGGCATTCCATCGCTCCATGTCAGCAACGATGGCTGGGTGCTCCATCATTTTAGAGCGAACATATTTATCAACTGCGGGGTCACCCAAAGGTAAAAACGGTAACGAGAAAACCATCCATGCCGGGTTCTTACCGGGATGATAGAAGTTACAAATAGCAGCGCCTTCAAACGCATTAAGTTTTAACCCATCAAGGTTTTCGCGATTGCTCGACAGCTGCGCACCATAGAAGATCTTGATGTTGAAGTTACCGTCGGTTTCCTCTGCCGCTTTTTTTGCCAGTGCTTCCATACCAACCGATAAAGCTCGTGGGTTACCCCACATTGAAATTTTCCAGAAGACTTTCGGGCCTTCTATGTTGGCAGCCGTTGCATTGGGCATAGTGGCCAATGTACCACCCAGAATGCAGGCAGCACTCACAATACCTAGCGTACTTCTAATGGATCTTTTTATCATACCGTCCTCCCAGGACCTGTCGAGGTATCAACCTCTATGTCGGCTAGCGAGTGGGCTTATGATTGGCGCCAGGTTTTCTCGCATGATTGAATCGATTCATGCGCAAAACATTACATCACCTCAGCATGTATATGAAATACTAATTTTATACGCTAACATATCAATTTGATATGGACATAGATCCCAAACATCTCGCCACGCTGCACGTTATTCACGAGCGTGGCGGTCTTACCGCAGCGGCGGCGATTCTTGGCACCTCTCAGCCAGCGTTGTCCAGACTGGTTTCAGATTTGGAAGTCAGACTGGGCGCGCGTTTATTCGATCGCACTACACGTCCATGGCGAATGACCAGCTTGGGTGAATCCCTCGCCTCCCAAGGCAGCGCTGTTCGCGTGGCCCTTTCACGTGCAAGTCATGCTGTGGAGCAATTCAAAGGCGGGACAGAAGGTTTAATCAAACTCGGTGGCACGCCATATCTCAGTGAAGCCGTGTTGCCACCGTTGATTACCAGCTTCCAATCAATCATGCCAGACGTTCGGATAGATCAGTCTCACGCATACACATCGCAATTACTGCGCAGGCTCAGGCGTCGTGAGATCGACTTAGTGATTGCACCGGTAGACACCATGGATATCACGGAGGGTTTACAGAGCCGTCGTCTACTGGCTGCCAAAAACATTGTTACCTGTCGCAAGCAACATCCGCTGGCCAAGCTGGCAAAACCGCGTACACAGGACTTACTCGATTACCGATGGATATCACCCCCAGCTGATAGCCCGCTTGCCGCCGACATGCGCAACGTGATAAACAGAATTAGCGATAGAGAAGTAAGAACCGCATTCTCAGGTGCATCCCTATCGAGTGTGGCTCAAATACTGGAACAATCAGATTGCCTGGCAGTGCTGCCTGAGTACGTTCTAAAAAAAATAACTAGCCGGTACAAAGTCACTGCTATAAATATCAAATTGTCTACGCCAACTCGGTCGGTAGCCATGATTACCAACGAAGATGACGTACGCTCAAATCTGTTACGCGTGTTTCTCGAATTCATGGAAGATGCCTTTAAAACATTGGACTAATAGTGAATGACGTAAAAGTACTTAACATTATGTTGATTAAAGCTATAGTGAAAGCCCTGTAGTGAAAGCCCTGTAGTGCAAACACTGACTCACCAATTGCTTAATCGACAATACGTAACCTTTACATGACCACAATCTCTTTATCCGACCCGAGCAGTTTCGCCATTATGTTTATTGGCTTGTTTTTCGGCGCGATTCTTAAAGGAACAACCGGCGCAGGGCTTCCCATTATCGCGATACCGACCATTGCCGCGTTCTACGATGTCCGTATTGCCGTAGTGCTACTGGTTATTCCCAACTTTTTTACCAATGTCTGGCAGATTCGAAAATACCGAACCCATAATTTGACTAATACATTTGCTCGAAACTTCGCATTGGCAGGCATCGTGGGTGCGGGCATCGGTACGCTGCTTCTCGCCTATCTTCCGCTCGTTTTGCTTAATATAATTATTGCGATGGCCGTGTTCGCGTACATAGCGCTCCGGCTATTTCGACCTGAATTCCATTTAACTACCAACGTCATGCAAAAATGGGAATGGATCGCTGGTGGGAGCGCAGGTGTTTTGCAAGGTGCTGTAGGCCTCTCATCACCCATAACAATAACCTTCCTACACGCAGGTCGCCTACCCCGGTTCACGTTTATTTATATAGCTTCTTTGTTTTTTGCTGGCATGTGCATTATCCAATTGCCATTACAACTCGCACTGGGATTGATGACAAAAGAGTTGGTGATACTCAGTTTTCTGGCACTGATACCGATCTTTGTAGGCCTGCCAATTGGGGAACGTGTTGGACGCAAAATTAGTATCGTGTTATTTGATCGGACTATCCTGGTATTGTTAACTGTACTTGCGATTAAAATGTTGACTGATGCTGTATTGATGCTTAATTGACGACACCTGTCGCTTAATGCCGTACTCGGCGCAAGCAAGCAAGGCTTGCACCGAGTCGGAATAAGCGCTTAACTATTTTTATTGCGCATATCATCTCTGATAAGTGCTTTCAGGAGTGACATGCCCATTAGTATCATAATAAATGAAAAGGGTATTGCACCAACAATCATGGCTGACTGTATTGCGTCAAGCCCTCCTGCCAACAGAAGCGCCGCTATGACTGCAGTTAGGATTAACCCCCATATTATTATGTGATGCTTTGTTGCAGCTTCCTGAGATCCGCCCGCATTAATGGTATTAACCACAAGCACTGCCGAATCGGCCGAGGTGACCAAGTACGTCAATAGCAAAATAACAATGAGTATCGATAATACCGCCGCTGCTTGCGGCATTAAAACATTGATGGTTTCATAAAGCTGCGCCGTAAGGCTTTTGGCGAAAATACTGCCGTTCGCCGCACCGTTTAACTCAAGATCTATTGCTGTACCTCCAAGTAGAGCAAACCACAAGAAGCACATAAACGATGGTGCAACGATGGACCCGACAACGAATTCCCGGATGGTTCGATTCTTGGAAATACGCGCAAGAAAGATTCCTACAAAAGGCGCGAATGCGATCCACCATGCCCAGTAGAAAATAGACCACCACCCTTGCCACTCTCCCGGGCTACCTGCACCATCTGCAGGAAAAACCTGAAACGTAATAGCAGGCAAATGAATGATGTAATCCACAATTCCCAAACCAAGAATTTTTAGCGCAAACATGGTTGATCCAAAAATCGCGAAAAACGCGAGCAGACTAAAAGACAACAACATGTTCAGGTTACTGAGCCATTTGATACCTTTACCAACACCGGACAACGCTGATAGCGTTGAGCAGACCATGACCACTGCCAACGCCAATAACATAGAACCGGTTGATGCGACCAACACGCCATCGCTGTTGGTGGTCATGAGCCATTCGATTTTGGTGAAGTTGTATAAACCTGCAGAAAACGATTCCAGCCCCAAACCGATGGTTTGACTAATACCAAGAATAGTGGCAACAACCGCAGTAATATCCACAATGTGGCCAATGGGACCTGATAACGTGCGACCAAACAATGGCGCAAGTGTCGACCTTATAGTGAGCGGTAAACCTCTTGAATACGAGAAAAAAGCCAGCGCGATACCCACTAACGCGTAACACGCCCACGCACCCAAGCCCCAATGAAGAAAAGAGTATCGATAGGTTGACGTTATTGCCGATTCTGTCTTCGCTTCAACCAAGCCTGGAATAGCGCTCATGTTACCGGCTTCAACCTGTGCGGTGTACGTGGCCATTGCCGAACTGCCTTCTGCTATAGCAATTCCAGCAGCATCAAGTGCGGCCTGAACATCCATGGTACTCATTCTAATAAGTGGATTATCTCCAATGTGCCACATGGGTTCACCGGTAGCGTAACCCAGCATACCGATACCAATACCAGCACCAAACATCATTGAGAACCAGGAAAAATTGGAAAACTCCGGTTTTCCACCATCGCCTAATACGGTTTTACCCCATCTGGGATGTATCGCTATAACCAGACAGACAACCACAAAAAAGGCGACAGACCAGGTGTAGTAGTAATTCAGATTTGAGAACGACCATGATTTCATTGAGCCAAGTATTGCGCCGGCTTTTTCCGGAAACAATGCAGCCCATATAACAATCATTGCAATAACAATTTTTGATGCGAGTGCGACTATTTTGTTGAAGTTTGAATAAAAGCCACTGTTCGATGTGGCGATGGGTAAATTTGTAAGTGGTGGTTGTAGAGCCAATTTCTCCTCCAGTTTTATATTTTTGAGGGATTGCCAAATTGCTTAGTAATCCTTATTCAGAGCGTGGTTCGATACACAATAACCCGCGTTTCAATGTTAATCAGTCTGCGTATAACACAGCCAATATCGCATGATTGCGCCTTGTTAAAGTCTATGCGAATCCATGGTACAGATTTTTACCGAGCGCCTCTAGCCGGATTAACGCCGTATGTTATGGATGGGTAGTATTATTGCGGCGAGCAGTAAAGTGCCAATTTAATGCCGATAAGAGGGCGTTATATCGGTAACGATGTAAACACTACGCATAACAAATTAATGCTATTACCCATTCGGGGCATATTGTTAGGCGGTGCTCTTAATTATCACTGTAGTTGTCCAAGCTTATTGACGTTTGCTGGCGCATTTCGTCAGGTACACCGAACGCCATACCTGCAATACTGCCCAAAGCCATAGCGCGACCACAGCAATCACCACCACAACGAACACTATCAAGTACAACAGCTTCAAAATCTGTTGCATGATAAAGTAAGTGCCAGCTTAACGGCAGAGCATGATCAACATAACAGGCAGGCCCGAAATGTTGCGCCGCCTGCAATGGCTCATACGCGTGCTTGTTTGTAGCTTCGCGCATCTTCTCGCCAAGCTCACCCGCAACATCTGCCGCTGACATTTCCAACGCGGCTTTCAGATCAGCACCTGCAGCCAATTGCGACAAAGCACTATGTACAGCTTCGGCGGCGTGTAGTACACCCTTATTGGTTGAAACAACACTGACAGCTTTTTGTATGTCTGAAACCGATAATTCTGCAGCAAACAGTCCAGGTACAACGCAAAGCGCCGGCATTTGGTTATCGTCCATGCCAGATGGTTCGATAAGCGCATCGCCATCGAGCAACATGCGCCCAATTAAATGCTTGGTTGGCCTATCCGCATAGCCTTGAAAACTCCCACAGGGTCCAAACGATGCCATAAAGGCCTGTTGATGATTTGCAATGGAGTAGTCTCCCTGCAACGCCAACCTTCCTGCAATACGTGCAGACTCGCCATAATGGGATAACTGCCCTGCTCGGCGAGATCCGTGAACAAAGGTGCCACGCTTGTTCTCGTACACGGCGCGTTCAGGCTGACGAAAAAGTAAGCTACCCGTGGTTTCGATTAAACGAATTTGCTCCTGATCATATAACCAATGCAAGCCCATGCTCGCTGCATCGGCTACCAGTGCACCTGTGAATGCATTTTTTCTGTTCATATTTATCCCACTGCTGATTCATTTTAGTAGAACTTAACTGCATACCTTTTAACACCACACTTATTACGATGTAGCGTAAGCCAAAGATAGCACGCATTGAAATACTAACCTCTTCCCAGCTGTACTAGACTTTACAGCTATTAGATCAATTCCCCGGTGAACGCTTGTGCGCCTGCTTCGACAGTTAACCAAAAAAAATCCGTTTTCCGGAAACTATCTGCCATCACGCGTTGCACTGTTCGCGCGAGGCCGTGTGAGTTTGCCTTTCCCGCACTTGTGGAACTACCGAGAACCCATTCGCATCCTTGACGCCTACTTTCAGGGCGTGGAACATGTTGATAAAACCGGTATGCATAATCGTTACCTCGATGTGCCTTTTTTTCCGGCTGTGCTTGTTACACGCGATCCATCGATTATAAAGACCATTCTATTGGATACTGGCGACAAACCGGGACAGTTCGACAGAGATACACTGCCAACCGACGGTATAGCCCGCGCCACCGGTGAAGATTCATTGCTGTATTCCAATGGCGAACAATGGCGCATGCAAAAAAAGTTGGCAGCACCCTCGTTTGGAAAAAACAAACTATTCCAACCTGAAAAATTCGCTGAATTCGAACAAACCTTTCGAAAAACAGCCGCTGATAGACTAGAAATTCTGCGCGAACAACAAGCAGCCGCCGGCGACGCTGTTACGCCGTTGGTATTGGAACCTGAAATTAGCGCTATCATGCTAGAAATGTTGGTGAATAACTTTTTCGGTGGCAGTGTATCGTATGCCGACATTCAGCAACGCTACGTACCAAGCCTTACGCTCATGATCGACCACATGGTGCAAGACACAATAGCGCATCGTATTCAGACCCCCATGAATGTCTTAACGGGTAAGCACAAACAACTCAGGCTTGCCAAACAAGATTTTGAAGCACTCACCGATATCGCTTTAGCCGGTCGGGCACACGGTCTGGGCATGTGGAGTCAATTCAAATCGGATGCAAGCAATGAGCAGCTAAGAAGCAACATTCGTGTGTTTCTGGCAGGCGCGCTGGAAGCCACTACCTCATTCGCCGGCTGGACGTTCACACACTTGGCACGATCGCCCGACATTCAAGATGCTATATACAATGAAGTGGAGTCAGTGGATATTTATGAACCTGACAATCTGGCGCAAGCCTCAAATCTGTTGCAAGCCTTGCAGGAAACGTTAAGGCTCACGCCATCACTGTATTTTCTACCTCGTCGAGCAACAGTAGACACAACGGTTAAGGTTGGGCCTGATCAGGAAATGATTATTCCTAAAGGAACTCACGTACTTCTTGATGTATGGCACGCAAACCGGTGTGAGGATTTTTGGGGTGAAGCGATCTCCGGTTACCCAGCCACCCGTTTCGCACCACAACGCTGGCAAGTACTCAAAGACAAAGGTTATTCGCCAAAAGACCTCATGCACTTTGGGTTTGGCTTTGGTCCACGCACCTGCCCGGGTACGTCACTGGGCATGTTAGAGGTCGCATTGGTGGTCGGTGCGTTTGTAAAGATGTTTCGATTTACCGCAGATACCAAAACCGTTGAGCCAAAGGCTGGCGTGTCAACAAAACCAGGCGATGGTGTCACCATTAATATAGAGGTGCGTGAACCCTACCAATAGAGCGATGCCATTATGATCAATCAGCCATCGGGCTAGGGCATCTAATAGACGTTGCTAACTGTTCGAGCTTAATCTTACGCGGAGAATCTTTTATTGCGAGCCATACCTGCCATCGTCAGATCGATGGCAGGTATCAAAAGCCAGTTACAATGAACCGCCGTGCTTGCTAATCGCCGCCGCAAGCTTTGCAGTATTAATTGGTTTACTTACGTAGTCATCCATGCCGGCATCGAGACAACGCTCACGATCGCCTTTGATGGCATTTGAAGTAACCGCAATGATGGGCATGCGCGATAAACCACGTTCATCCTCAATGGCACGCAACCGACGAGTGGCTTCAAAGCCATCCATTACAGGCATCTGGCAATCCATCAGCACAAGATCTATACCACCTTTTTCAACCAGTTCGACTGCTTGAGCACCATTATCCGCTAATGCTGTTTTATGACCAAAGCCATCGATTAACTCCTGGATGACCATTTGATTGACAGCGTTGTCTTCCACCACCAAAATACTGAGCTGCCGTTTAGTGTCGGTAGTTACAATTTCTTTTGAGAAGTTACCAATCACGCCACCTTGAGCAGCCTGTATTTGCCTGCTGTTCTGTGGGTCCACGGTACCAGCAGCTGCAATACTCTGAGCAGCCAAGTCGGTAACAGGCGTAACAGACACTTGCGTCGTGCTATCAACCGGTCGACCCAGCGTTGCATTGATCGCATCGAACAATCGAGACCGACGTAACGGCTTTGTGATGCTGGCATGAATACTCAGGGATTCACGTTCTTCTGCACTTAAGGCCTGATCGATAGACGTCAGCATAATACACTTCAGGTCATCAAAACGTTTATCAGCGCGAATACGAGTAACAAGGTCCTTTCCATCCATACTCGGCATTTGGTAATCAAGCAATGCGATCGAGAAAGGCTTGCCTTGTTTCTCAGCCTGATCCAGTAATGACAAGGCTTCAGGCCCACCTTCAACGGCTGTGATATGAAACCCTTCGGGTTCAAGCATGCCATCAAGTATTTCCAGGTTAATCGGGTGGTCATCAACCGCAAGAATTCGAATACCGCTATTCCTATCAGCATTTCGGCCAGGCGTTGACGCCGTTATCTGTTCGCCTGATTGAGTAGGAATGTCTAAATCCAACTCAACATGGAAAGTTGCGCCCACACCGGGCTCACTGTCTACGCTGATGTTACCGCCCATTAACTCAATAAGCTGTCGCGTAATATTCAACCCGAGACCAGTACCACCGTGTTTTCGCGTGGTTGAGGTATCAGCCTGTGTGAAAGCTTCAAACAAGTGTTCTTGTTCGGTTGCTGAAATACCCACGCCGGTATCTTCAACAGCAAAACGGAATTTTGCACGTCCAGCACCCAGTTTCTCTGTGCGGCAACGCAGCGTGACTGCTCCTTTGTCAGTAAATTTAAGTGCATTACCCACCAGGTTGACGAACACCTGTCGTAGCCTTTCGGGATCACCGATTACGCGCTCTGGAATATTCGTTGGAAGCAAGCTGGCTAACTCAATTCCCTTAGAAGCAGCTTGCTGAGCAAACATATCCAGTACATCCGCCAGCAATTGTGGCAATGCGAATTCTGTCTCCTCTAATTCGAGCTTGCCAGCTTCGATCTTTGATACATCAAGGATATCGTTAATAACAGATAACAAAGAATCTGCTGACGTACCTGCTACATGAATAAAGCGTTCTTGACGAGTATCCAATTCCGTGCGGGAAAGCAGTTCCAACATACCTGTTACACCATTAAGCGGTGTACGAATCTCATGACTCATATTGGCCAGAAATTCACTTTTGGCATGACTTGCTGCATTGGCCACATCGCGCTCCATTCGCAAGCGATCATTGGCTTTCTTTTCACTAACATCAATAATTGACGCCAGCACGGTTGGCTCTGTACCGTCAGAACTAATCAGGCGGCGCAAATCTATTTGTACATGCCCCTCGCGACCGTCAGAGCTACGCGTAAACGACAGCTCAACTTCTTTTGCTACACCTTTTTCATTCAGCTCACGCACCATACCGCGAAGCTTGGTTTCTTTATCTACGCCCTGAAGCTTAGACATCCACTGACCCACGCCAGCCATGAGCTCTTCTTCGGTATTAAAGCCCAGCAAAGACACAGCCGCAGGATTAGCTTTGGTAATGCCACCGGTTCGTGCAAACTGCACGATACCCTCGTGCGCATTCTCGAAGATATAACGAAATTCGCTTTCCTCTTCAAGTTGTCGATAGGCTTCTTCTCGCGTATCCATTTCGAGCTGTACACGCTCAAGCACACGATTATATTCACTGGCAATTTGCCCTACTTCAGTATGGGGTTCGACAGAAACCGGTGTGTGAAAGTCACCGTTGTCTCGATGCATTTGCATCTCCCCAACGAGCTCCACCAATTCAGTGGAGGCATTGTGTTCAGCGATATTCAAACCTATTCGCTCATCGGCTTCAGATACTCGCAATGGAAGCATTTTATTAACAGCGAACAGCACCAGATAACCCACACCGAAAGCCCACGCTGCTATTGCCAAAACACCTGTACCTTGGATAACAAACTGCTCTGCCCGTGTGGATGCATGTGTGAATACATCCATGTCACCAACCAAGGCAACCATGAGTGTACCGGCCGCGCCCGCAACAGCATGAGCTGGCCAAGCACCAATAACATCATCAATTTCCCAACGCTCAAGAAGTAGCGTTGCAACACCACAGGCTGCCGCGCAAACCACACCCACTATAAGCGCATCTTGCGCTGTGTAAATATCCGCACCCGCAGTAACACCAACCAAGCCTGCAATAGTGCCGTTCAACGATGCAGCAATATCCGGCTTGCGCTCTTTAATCCACGCCCAGGACAATAAGGCGAATCCACCAGCAGCTGCTGCGAGTGATGTATTAACCAGTATCATGGGTACTTGTTCAGTAAACGCCAGCGTACTACCGCCGTTAAATCCAAACCAACCAAACCAAAGCACGAGTACGCCAACCGTTGCGACAGGATAGTTACTACCACGCAGTTTCGGCGCGTTCTCGGAAAAACGCCCCAACCGGGGACCCACAATAATCACGGCCGCTAGCGCAAGCCAACCGCCGGTACCGTGGACGACGGTTGCACCAGCGAAATCAATGAAGCCTCTTTGCGCTAACCAACCAGTGACGCCTTCATCCAAGATGCCACCCCAAACCCAATGGCCAACCAATGGGTAAAACACCGCTGCAACCAGCGCACTGATAACAAGGTAACCTGACAAACGGGTTCGCTCAGCTAACGCACCACCAACAATCGTTGCCGCTGCACTACAGAACACGAGTTGGAACAAGAAAAATGCGGTTGCACCATCGGCGTGGGATTTTAAAAACATGGTCGTTCCGTAGATCCCGTTGGCATCACTCAAGCCGTACATGACGCCAAAGCCTACTGCCCAGTAAGCAAGACCTGCGACAATGAAATCCATGAGGTTTTTAAAAGCAACGTTGATGCTGTTCTTTTGGCGTACCAACCCGGCCTCGAGCATGCAAAAACCGATTTGCATCGTCATAACGAGAAACGCGCTGATGAGTATCCAGCTGGTATCTAGTGGGGTAAATTCAATCACAGTACATAAATCCCTATAATTTTTCTTGTTGTTGAGCTGATTGATCTCGCGCTTCTATTTCTCGCCTTACACGATCGAGTACCCGGTTGTAATTACCGGCGGTATCGTCGCTATGCGCTTCAATGTCATCGATACCAGGACCAAACAAAGGCAAATTACCATCGAACTCAATTAAATCTGTGGTTGCATCGTGCTCGGAAATGTTCAAACCAATAATTTCGTCGGCTTCAGACACTCGCAGAGGCATCACCTTATTCAAAACAAACAACACAGCGTAACCAACTCCAAACGCCCAAGCGGCAATAACAATAACGCCGGTGGCCTGAATAGCGAATTGTTCCGCACGTGAATTACCGTCGGCAAACGCGCTTACGTCGCCAAACACCGCAACCAACAATGTACCCGCAGCACCGGCTATCGCATGCGCAGGCCAGGCACCGATAACATCGTCGATTTTCCATTGTTCTAAAAGACGCGTGGCTACATTACAGGCGATGGCACAAATGGCACCCACCAAGAACGCCTCATTGGTTTCATAGATATGAGCTCCTGCAGTCACACCAACCAGACCCGCAATAGTGCCGTTCAACGATACGGCGATATTAGGTTTGTTTTCCCTAATCCAGGCCCAAGATAATAATGTGAAGCCACCAGCCGCAGCAGAAAGCGATGTATTAACAATGATAATGGGAACTTGCTCATTAAATTCGAGCGCACTACCACCATTGAAACCGAACCAGCCAAACCAGAGCAATAGAACACCGACTGTCGCAACAGGAAAATTAGTCCCGTGCATGGTTGAATCTGTCTTATCGAAGCGACCAATTCGAGGGCCGACAACTAGCACAGCTGCCAAGGCCAACCAACCGCCTGTGCCGTGGACTACCGTTGCTCCGGCAAAATCTATAAACCCAAGTTCTGCCAACCAGCCCTGAGCGCCTATATTCAAAACGCCGCCCCACACCCAGTGACCAATAATCGGATAGAACACGGCAGCGACCAACGCGCTTATGGCCAGATAGGCCGATAATCTCGTTCGTTCCGCCAACGCACCGCCAACAATAGTGGCCGCAGCGCTACAGAAAACCATTTGGTAAAGAAAGAAAGCCGTAGCGCCATCATCGTGCGCCTTGAGAAACATCGTTGTGCCGTAAAACCCGTTTTCACCTAAGCCATACATCAGGCCAAAGCCCACAGCCCAGTAAACCAAGCCGGCAACGATAAAGTCCATAATGTTTTTAAACGCAACGTTGATGGTGTTCTTTTGACGCACCAAACCGGCTTCAAGCATGCAAAATCCGATTTGCATGGTCATCACCAGAAACGCGCAGATGAGTATCCAACGGGTATCGAATGGGGTAAATTCTGTCACTGTATTAGTCTGTCCCGCCGCAAAGGTTAATTCGGTAACCGCAATATTCCACCGCGATTGATGTCAAGCAATACGCTTTATACAATTAGAACTATCACTCAGTAGTTGAAGTGTACAATGATAAAACTTAGGTACCTGTCAGTAAAACAGCAAGCCGTGACCTGAACGGAAAAAAATGCAGTGAAAATTGATGGTGTTTCACAAAACGTAGAGATACAAGCCAATAGCGTTTCAACGGCTTTTTTCTAACGGTTTTGTTATAAACGGCTGTGTAGAGCAGGACTAGTTCCCACGAGTGAGTGTAAATGAGCACTATTGCTCATTCTTGAACAGCGGGTTTACTTTCACTCGCTTATTGAGCGCTAATGTCACGTTCCCAAGGGCATAACGAACACCAACGCTATCGTCCTATTGCAACGCTTTCCTATCTCGAGCTAACTGCGACAAAGACAAGATATGCGCAATGACGGCGGTTGGAACCAACAGTAACGGTATTAAACCAGTCGGGTACTGAATGACGTTGTTAGGTTGATCGAATGAAAATAGTTGTACCGGCGTGCTTGACGTTGTGAACCCGAAAAAGAATGCTGAAATAAAATCAACGATACCCACAAACGCAATAATGATTACCCAGTAAACAGGGATCGATCTTTTCCAGTAACGAATTAGCACATACGCTGCGAGCAAACCGACCAATAAATCGCCCCACCCGGCTGGGTGTGCAAACAGTCCTGGCATCGTGCCTCGCGTGGTTTCCAATACGAACACCATGCCGATCGGCCTCACTAGCTGAAACGCGATAAGCAAATGCTGGGATACACCGGTACCAAGAAGCACATCTCTTGTCCACCAAGCTAGAAACGCGCTGATAAATAAGTACAGTAAGGGACGAACCGGGGAGAATGGTCCAAGCAGATCACTATCGAACCCGGTTCTAATAGCGAAGAAAATGAAGGTCACCCAGGCCGCCATCGTAATCAACAATACGATACGCAACCCCAACGCATGATTTGCTTCCATTGACAATAGCAACATTTGCCAAAATGGCCATGACAGTAAAAACAGCACGGCGAATTCGGTTATTAGCGAAAATTCCGGTTGCATAGTCCGTCCCTACAACGTTCTAACGTCAAGTAGATTTACGACACCCGAGATTATCTGGATTTCAGCGAAAAACCCCATAACCACCGCTCAAGAAAACCGTAAGGTGCTTTCAATTGCAAAAATTCGGTCAGGCATATAAAGTCTATCAATACCCCAATGCGACAGGTGACGAGTAATGTTGAACAAGCAATGGCTGTTATCCAGATTTGTCAGAAACACGTGGGTGTTTTCAACAACGTCTTTGCTTTCAATAACGTTGTTGCTTTCGATAACAATGACTCACGCGGTTGCTCAAGATTCAACCGGCTCCCAAGACAATGCGGGCAAGCAACAAATGCTCGAACTATGGAGCCCTGGCGATAGTGGCCAGCGCATGCGTATTCGTGGGCGTGTGACAGGTGCGGATGGCAAACCCATACCTAACGTCAAGATTCGTTTCAGGCATGCAGATAGCGCCGGTTTGGACAGAAGTTATCATCAGGGCGAATTGTCTACCAATGGACGAGGGGTCTACCAATTCGGCTCAGTGATTCCAGGCAACAATCATCGGTTAAGTCATGTGCACGTGTACATCAGCCACCCAGACTTTCGGTATGTTGAAACTGAGTTTTATTTTAAAGACGACCCAAAAGCAAACCCGGACGATCCGAACGCGATTTTTCTCGAAGAAGGCAATGCCAATGGCGAGAAAATGATGTACGGCCGCTGGGACATTACACTTACGCCAAATTAAATTGCACGCCTCTTCACTTTGGTGTTTATGCTTTTGTGCAGCAGCCTACTTGAATCTGGCCTATGCGGACGATCACGCACCCAACGCAAAATCTACCAATGAACAACCGCCACAGCATGAGTTTTACTTCACGCGAGGCATGTTCAGTGATGACTTTAGTATGGGGGATGATCTTGGAGGCAGTTGGTCGATAGATTATCCAAAAGCCGATCGACATTTTATACTTGCGCTGAATCGATTAAGTAGCCTCGACAGCTCACCAGAAGAGAACGCGATTAAGCTCACCGACCCAAAGCTTCGCGAGCTTCCGCTTATCTACGCTCTTGAAGTTGGTTCTATGCAGCTTGTCGAACCAGAGATCAATGCACTTCGAGATTATCTGCTCGCTGGCGGCTTTTTGTTCATTGATGATTTCTGGGGCAGCTGGGCCTGGCAGAATTTAGTGGAGCAAATGCAGCAGGTGTTCCCAGATAAAGATATCGTTGAAATTCCTCCAACCCATCATATTTTTGATATCGTCTACCCGATTGAAGCCATTCAGCAAGTACCTAATTTTCGCAATGGAATTGCTTTCGAGCGTACTGGCATTACTCACGAGGATGACGGCAAAGAACCAAGAGTCAGTGGAATTTTCGATGACGAGGGTAATTTAATGGTGCTAATCAACTGGAACAGCGATCTAGGCGATGCCTGGGAGTGGGCCGACCACCCTGAGTACCCATCTCACTTCACAACTTATGCGGTTATGCTGGGCATTAACGTTGTTGTGTATGCGATGACCCACTAGCATCGTTTGCGCTATTATTCAATATATCTTCAAGCGCGATTTTAAACTTGTCAATATCGATAGCCCAGGATATGGGCTGACTCTCGTTAGCAACCGACGTTATTCGCTTTCCGAGTTGCATGCTGTACTTGTGCCCACAATCGTGCGCGAGTTGTCGAAACGATGATTGCATATAATACTCTGGCACCAGTTCGTATATACCTGTTCCTGGTTTTGCAAATATCATGTTGGCAAGGCCAGCGCCATGTGGTGCAACGATAAGCTCTGCATTACCGGTAATTGCCATTTGTTCGTCCAGTTGGTATTTCTCCATAGCCACTATGTCGAATCCATATTTCTCCAGCAACTTTTCTAATTCATCTTCATTAGCCATAACCCGATCAGGCGCGTTTCTTCTTGATATATAGATACGGGTTCCAAATTGGCTATTGGATTTCGACAATGACATACAGAAGCGTGCAAATAATATTTTCAAATCAGCCATGGTGGGAACGATCGCTTTTTCTATTTCCAGCTCCCCCTTTTCATCAACCTCAATATGATCAACTGACATACCCATTTTTTCGGCAAATATCTTTTCGATTTTACTGAGCTTGTAGGCTGACACAATAGGCAAACGAAGGCCAAGATAATGGTAGGCATAAAGCGCAGGCAACCTGTTTAAGAGCGAGCAGTAATAATTCCCCTCTCCTGTTCGCGGCAACACGTACGCCTGCTTTATTTTTCGAGATGTTGAACTAAATACCGCCTTACCGCTCATACGAAAATAATGATACATATCAGCCGACGGATTCAAATACCGCCATTCGCCGTCAATATTAAAAGCTATGCCTGTCGGCATTTTAGATATACGAGCATTAGGCAACGAATAACAACCTATACAGGTAGCCGAATTAGCATTCAGACGACTTAACCATCTTGATTCGGCTATCTCACAGTCGCCCAGCGACGTAAGAGGTTTGATTTTTCGTTCCAGTGCGTGCTCCAGCTCTATCTTGGCCAGCGTAATCTCTGCCCCGTGATCTGCTGCTATGAATTGATCTTTTTGCTGTAACGGATATCGCTTAACTTTCCAACCACCGAGCATGGGTAAAACTGACACCTGTACATGCTCACCATCCTGATGTTGATAGGTGCGAATTATTCCTGCCGCATTCTTTAATGCAGAAAATATTCGTTCATAACGAACAAAGGAGTTGGACGAACAGTGAAATAGTTTTTTGGCTTTTACATGAAACTCATGAGCAGCGTCTAAATCATAGTTCGAAAAAAGATGAAATAATCGTAAATATCGTTGATCAAACGAATCTGAATAGTGTTGGTTTTTCGCCTCTAAAACCTGCGTCAGAATTTCGCCGCCGTAATCGCGATAAAATGCAATGTCTACATCATATAGGTGATGGAAAAATTGATAGAACTGATCGATGCTCGTGAAGCATTGAACTGTTCTGTAAGCGTGTATGTGTTTTTCCCAAGGCCGAGACGACGGCAACCAATCCGCACACAACCTCTGTTTCAGGGGTTTTGCGTGCATTCGGATATCCTCTGGTTCAGGTATCAGGGCAGCTTCAGACATAGATAAATAGTCAACAAAACTCATGCCATATAGCACAGTTACTTATCAGTAGAAAGAATACGCTCTTACCTTGACGATCGAACAGGAGAAAAACTGGCGTTCGCTTTATATCTGGCTCGGTAAGTGATTGGAACCGATCAAAACTGTCAACCAAATTGGCTCGAACGTTTTGCAATTCCGCCTCGGCTAAAATCGCCGCTGCTTTTTTACTCATTTATCCACTCAGGTCTATCGACGTGCTCATAGGAACCAGCTTCGATTAACCAATCCTACTTGGCGAGGAACTGGCAGCAGCGCTTAGTTGCGCACAAACGGTTGAAGCC
>CAKZUP010000118.1 GCA_937922945.1 uncultured Granulosicoccaceae bacterium | reverse complement strand
TAGGTATCTGAATTCTCAACATAGTCTTTTTCCCAATCGTGCTTCCATTCGTCTTCGTAGCGTTTGGCCAAAGGATGAAAAGAGAAATTCATTGACCCCATATTTAACGAACACATCTCCGGTGAGAAACGATTCGCTGGTGCAATCCGATCTTCAATACTGGTTTTTAGGCTTCCACCCGTGGAGATATTCACCACAGCATCGGTTGATTGCTTAATGCGTTGAAGAAACGGCGTGAAGTGGTCCGGATTAATCGACACAGACCCATCTTCAGGGTTTCTGGCGTGTAAGTGCAGAATGGATGCACCGGCTTCAGCGGCATCAATCGCTTGACGTGCAATGTCGTCTGCCGTGTAAGGCAGTGCGCTCGACATAGTGGGGGTATGGATAGCACCGGTAATTGCACAAGTGACGATAGTTTTTTGTTTTTTACGTGCCATCGGTTAATCCCGGTTTTCACCTTTCAAAGTTTGGGTATTCTGAGTTTGAACACTCTGTTTTTTAACAACGCGCCGAGTCATTGGAAAGAGTTCGATACCAAAGCGTTCTTTAATAAAACCCCAAATGCCTTTTGGGGCAAACAACATGATCACGATGGCGGTAGCACCCAGTATGACTAGATATGCTGTACCCAGATCTGCCAGGGTTTCGCGTAGGAGGAAGTATAGAAGTGTGCCGATAATGGGGCCTTCGAGCGTACCAATACCACCAATAACAACAATAAAAATGACGAACGCCGTCCAGTCGTTAACGCTGAATGCCGCATCCGGGCTGATTCTGAGCTTTTGCAGAAAAATCAATGCACCCAGTATCGATGTAAGCCCAGCGGTTAATATATAAACCACAAATTTTGTTCGCCATACACTAATACCCAATGACTCTGCAGCGAGTTCATTGTCTCTTATTGCGGTTAGGGCCAAACCTGATCGTGAACGCAGAAACCAAAAAACCAATGCGATAACAAAAACCAATATCGCAAGTGCTGCCCAGTAGCTCAAACTTTCCCTACCCGACCGACTGGACGCAATAGATTTCACAACGCTGACGGGTAAGCTGGTTCCTGAGCCGCCTCCTAAAGAGGTGATTTGAGCTGCGGTTAATCGAAACACCTCTGCCACAACCCACGTACCAATAGCAAAGTAAGCACCGTGCAGCCTGAACATGAGCGCTGCAACCGGTATGGCAATTAACACTCCGGCCACACCGACTACTGGTAGCAACGCAAGTGGTGTGACGCCAACGTTTATCGCCAACGCGAACAATAGGTAACCGCCGAAGCCCACATAGGCTTGTTGCCCAACCGATACCAAACCTGCGTAACCAGCCAACAAGTTCCATAGATAGGCCAACCCGAGATATAAAAATACCTCGCTTAAAAATCGTAAGTCGGCACGCCCTGCCCATAGTGGCGCGGTACACAGAACAAGTAGCGTTACACCGACAAAGACAATAAACGCATTACTGCTGCGCGAATTACGCGTAACTAGCATGTTCAATGAGCCACCCTCGGGAATAATCCGTTTGGCCGTATGGCTAACAAAATCAGAAATACCAAGTGACCAGCCAATTGCTGCAGGCCTGGGTGTATCTGAGCACCTATGCCTTGAGCAACACCAAGAATAATGCCGCCAAAAAGCGTACCCCATAAGTTCCCGAGACCACCAATGATGACAGCTTCAAATCCAAAGATAAGTCTTGCCGGGCCACTGGATGGATCAAACGAGGTTTTAGTGCCAAGAAAAATACCGGCGATAGCAACTACCGCCAGCGACAACGCCATGGCCAGACTAAAAACATGTTTTTTGTTTAAACCCATTAGTTGCGCAATGTCTGCATTGTCTGAAGTGGCTCTGAACGCGCGACCAATCGCCGTGTGATAGAACAGCCATTGCAACCCTGCAATAACAGCAATGGCAACCGCAAACATCAACAGGGGTAACACGCCAATGTGCAACGCGCCTACCGTGATACTGGCGGTGTCCAATGCACCAGTATTCATTTTCTGAGGGTCTGCGCTGAAGGTTTCCAGCATCACATTTTGCAAAATAACTGACAGTCCGAACGTCACCAGTAGTGGGGGAAGAATATCGTCACTCATTGTCCGGTTGAGTAACAGATACTGCAAAAGGTAACCCAGCAGCGCCATGGCAGGAACGACGACGACTAATGATGCCAGTGGGTGTATATCAAGCGATGAGGTTACAACCAGACCAAGAAACGCTGCAAGCACTATAAGATCGCCGTGGGCGATATTGACGAGCCGCATTATCCCGAATATTAGCGATAGTCCGGCCGCGAACAATGCGTACAAACCGCCTAAAAGCACACCTTGAAGAATAGAATTAACCCAAACCACCAGTTACACCCCGAAGTACGCTTGGCTGACATCGTCTTGAGTGATGACATCGGTTCCACCAGAGAGCGTAATTTTCCCCTCAGACAAACAATAACAACGGTGCGCAATTTTTAACGCTCGGGCAATATCCTGCTCAACGATTAACGCGCTCAATCCATTATCAATGATGTTTGGCAAAGCCTCGTATATTTGATTGATGATAATCGGTGCTAAACCAAGGCTGATTTCATCAAACAGAATAATCTCAGGATTGGCCATTAGCGCCCGCCCTATCGCCACCATTTGTTGCTGTCCGCCAGATAACGTGGTTGAAGCCTGGTTTCGCCGCTCCCCTAAAACCGGAAACAGCTCGTATACACGCACAAGATTCCAGAACCCCGGTCGATTAACCTGCGCACCGATTCTTAAATTCTCTTCCACGCTTAGCGAAGGAAATAACTGCCGCCCTTCTGGCACCATTGCAATACCTTGTTTTGCAATCTGATCGGGGCGAAGATGTCCAATGGGCTGTCCTTTCCACAGCACCATATTCGCGTCACAATGCAGTAACCCGGTGATGGTTCTCATGCTGGTGGTTTTACCGGCACCATTAGAGCCGATTAACGAGACAACTTCATTTTCCCCAACAGCCAGGTCGATACCAAACAAGGCCTGAAAGTCACCGTAAAAACTGGTGAGTGCTTTAACTTCAAGCATCTGCCGCAATGCCCATATAGTTTTCCCGCACCACTTGACTGTTAATAACTGTGTTAGGTTCGCCGTCGGCGATAATCTTGCCAAAATCAAGCACGATGAGCCTCTCGACTACAGCCAGCAATGCGTGAACAACATGTTCTATCCACACAATAGTGACACCGGTTGCGCGTATAGATTGAATAGTTTCGATTAACGACTGGCATTCTTTGTCGGTTAACCCGCCTGCTATTTCATCCAGTAACAATAACGAAGGATTCGAAGCAAGAGCACGAGTAAGCTCCAGACGTTTGCGTTCCAACAACGTTAACGAACCAGCAAGATCATTGACACGAGCTAAAAGCCCGGTTTGTTCAAGCGCATCTATACAGGTAGCCTGCGCTTGTTGTGGTTTAAGACTCGCACCGTGCGTCGCCGCCACCAGCACATTTTCATAAACAGACATACCGGCAAAGGGTTGTGGTATTTGGAATGATCGAGCAATACCCGCTCGGCACCGTGTTGCACTGTTTTTAGGTGTGATGTCTTGGGCTTTGAAGTGCACTTGCCCAGAGGTGGGTTGCAAGGTGCCAGTGATCAAATTAAACAAGGAGGTTTTGCCTGCACCGTTGGGCCCGATAATACCGACAGCTTCGCCTTTCTCAATCGAAAAGGATATGCTATCCGCCACAACCACGCTGCCAAAAGATTTAGACAGCGCATCGCAAGTGAGAATATTGCTCATGTTTTACAGTGGCGATAAATGACTATTAGCCAATGAGTTTTAACTCGCCGCCAACAGGAATTTCAGGAGCGAGCTCGTTGTTGGTTATAACCAATTCCATTGCGTCCCCTTGCTTCTGCCACTGACCTGCAACCAAAGGTGTTTTAGTGACGTTCTTAACCGGGCCGTTAGACCAATCAACGCTACCAACAATGGTTGACATATTAGTACTTGCAATAGCTGATACGATTGCCGCAGGATCTTCCAGATCTTCTGCACGCGACACAACATCACGCATAACTTCGAATAGTGCGTGCTTAAAACCAATGGGCTGCGTCCAGGGCCGACCGGTTTCCGCCGTATAGCCATCGGCAAGCGCTTTTGCGTTCTGCTGCGTAAGAGAAGAGCTATAGGGATGCGATGGTGACCACCAAATTTCAGAGGTTAAGCCTTCGCCTCTATCACCAAGCGACTCTATAACCGATGGAAACAGCAGTGCTTTACCGATGGTTACAACTTTGGGGTTGAAGTCTTGTTGTGCACACTGCGACCAGAACGTTGCAAAATCGGGAGGAATCATATTCCCGGTGACTATTTCACAGCCAGCTTCTTTGAAGGCGGAGATGAAACTGGAAAAGTCATCGTTCATTGGTTGATAACGACCCGGATCGATAAGATCGTAACCAGCCGCCTTCAATGGTTTCGGAAGCCCGAGTTCCGCATCGCCCCACGCATTACCATCTGCATCGTTTGGAAATACGCCGGCTACTTTTTTCGCAACACCTGCGCTATCCCATAGCGCGAGAAAGTTGCCAATGACATCTTCCAAGCCCCAGAAAAAATGGTAAGTGTATTCAAACCCTTCTGCAGGGTTACCATTACGGCCAAAGAAGTATGGTTGCCATGGGCAATCTGTTGTAATACATGGCACTTCGTTAACTTCAGCCTGATCGGCCACCGGGTTAGTGGTTTCTGGCGTCGATGCGGCAACGATAAGATCAACTTCATCACCCAGAATAAGGTCAGCAGCAACTTCAGCAGCGCGATTCGGGTTTGATTGCGTATCTTTAACGATAATTTCTATGTCATAGGTTTTACCGTTATTCTCCACACCGCCAGAGAGTGCCGATTGAACACCTTTCAAAACATAGTCGTCTGCTTCGCCAAAACCTGCCAATGGACCGGTTTGCGGACTAACGAAACCCACCTTGATTTTAGGATTGGCCGCATACGCCCGTGTGTGCGTGAGTATGGCTGGAGCTGTAATCGCTGCACCAATGCCTTTTAGAACAGTACGCCGTGTTGTTGAAACTTTCATTAACTCTTCCTTTTTTGTTTGTGCGTTTGAATTCGTTAACTACCAGTAAACTGGATCAACCCAATATTTTTTCTAGTTCAAGTAAATGCCTTGATACCTTCCTGGCGGTTTGTTGCGCGTCTGATGAAGACCATTTTTGAAACCCTTCTCCCGATTTCATGCCTAGCTTGCCTTCGTCAACAAGCTTTTTTAGCAAAGGAGACGGCGATGGAGAACGCTCAATATCATGTAAAACCTGCTCATGAATTGCGTGGGTTAAATCCGTCCCTACCAGATCAGCATTTTCCATCGGACCAAGAACAGCGAGACGTCGGCCAAAGCTTTGCTTGACAACGAGATCGACTGCATCTGCCGTACAGATACCGTTTTCAACCAAACTAATGGCTTCACGCCACAACGCATGTTGTAGTCGGTTACCAATAAACCCTGGTACGTCTTTCTCAACTCGCACGGGTGACTTGCCTGCAGTCTCGAGCAGACCGTAGGTTCTCTCCACCGTCGTATCATTAGTCCATTGAGTGCGAATAACTTCGACTAAGGGAACAATGTGGGGAGGGTTCCACCAATGCGTACCAACCGCTCGCTCGCGCGATTGCAGGTCTTCCATAATCGAGGTAATCGGTATTACCGAAGTGTTTGACGCCAACACGCAATTCTCGGAGGTCACACTTTCCAGCTGTGCGAAAATCGATTTTTTCAACATCAGGTTTTCAGGTGCGGCTTCAATTACAAACTCGGCATTAGCGGCAGCAGTGGCAAGTGTGCTTTCAGTATGTACAGAATCAAGCACAGCGGGAATAGCGGATTCATCAACTTTGAGATTCGTCAATGACTCGCGAATGCGTTCATGTAACGATGACAAGACGCCACTTTCCGGGTCTTGCACAGTTACCCGATGGCCTTGCCTTGCAAAAACCAATGCAATGCCATGCCCCATAAGGCCGGCACCAATAACCGTTATGTTAAAACCGGTAGTCATCCTGCGGTATACCCGCCGTCTGCATAAAGTATGTGGCCTGTGTAAAAGTCCGATGCACTGGATGCTAAAAACAACAGTGGCCCTGCCAGATCTTCAGGTTCACCTAAACGACCTTTGGGTACACGCGACAGAAAACCCGCTCTTACCGCATTGGCTTGTTCATTGTCTTCGAACATCCACGCAGTTAACGGAGAGCGGAACACGGTGGGCGCAATAGCATTAACGGTAATGCCGCTGGGGCCAAGCTCGCAACCCAGCGCTTTGGTCATGCCATCAACGGCAGCTTTAGACGAACAATAGGCGGTATAGCCAGCTGGATGTCCGAGGAGCCCACGTGCGGAAGATACAAGAACAATTTTTCCACCCTCGCCCTGCGCTTTCATTTGCTTAGTGGCCGCTCGGGACAACAACCAGCTTTGTGTGACGTTGGCATCCATCACATCGGTAAACGTTTCAGGTTCCATCTCTTCAATTTTGGCAACCTTATTCATGCCCGATGCAACGACTAAAATATCAAGACGACCGTACTTGTCTACAGCCGTTTTAACCATCTCATTACACGCAGCTTCACTGTCAGGCCGAGCATTTACTTTCGTAACATCCGCACCATCGACATTAATGTCGGCCAATGCATCGGCGTTACCTGCGGCCAGAACCAACTTGGCTCCTGCGTTACCCAGCGTGTGTGCAGCAACACCACCGAAGGCGCCAGATGCACCAGCAATTAATGCCACTTTTCCGCTGACATCGAACAAGCTAGCGGGGTTGGATAGATTCATGGGCGACTACCTTCAGGGTATGGCATAACGACAATCATTTTCGCAACATGATTACTGCGATTTTCCAGTAGTCTTTCTTCACCTGGCGGAATGGTGCAACTGTCCATCGGGCCAAGCGTAGTGACTTCGCCATCGATTGTTAACGTCATTTCACCCTCGATAACAACATAGATTTTTTCAAATGGCGTAGAGTCAGGCCCTGCACCACCACCTGGTAAAAACTGCGAAAAGCCCACCCATTGGTTCTCAGGGCCACCGTCTGCAAATCCCTGCAAACGTAGACCTTTTACGTCCCAATGATTCGGCGCCTCATAGCTTTGCGCATCTACAAAACGTTGTACCAACACTAGAATGACTCGCCAGCTTCAATTCGGTATTGTTGTTTCTTATCGGTGATTGCAACCAATCGGATGATGCACCCATCGCCACGATCCCAGTTCCATGGAAAGAATGCAAAGGTCACGCGTTTTCCGGTGACAGAATCAAGATCGCCACCCACGTTTTCGATACCAAGAATGCCGTTGTTGAATAGTTTGTTATGCACAGGTTCCCACTCAGGAAAATCATCGGCCCAATCGTTGCCGCCCGACCATTCCTTATACTCTGCTTCTAAATGTGGGTGAATTGGTCCGTTGCGCTGGGGACCAATGGCAGTGGCTAATGGATGATCGTTCGCCTGTGTATCATGACCAACGACCTTAACGCCCTTCTCTACCATCCAGTCTGCAGCCGATGGAACCAGGCCAGGGCAGTATGAAAAGTAATCGCCATCTTCATATTGCTTATGCCAACCTGTGTTGATAATCAACACATCGTTTTTGCGTATGGCATGACCACAGGCTTTCTCAAGATCTTCCCCGGTAATTGACTCCCATTTCTTTTTCGGAATGCTCACAACAATGCCTGTACCAAAGAAGTGCGGCAACGGCACTTCATCTATAAATGGCGTGCCCTGAACTACGTGCGCGGGCGCATCGATATGCGTGGTGACATGCATGGTCGTTGTGATGGTTTGCGATAACACACCAGACTTGGCCATGTAGTGTGTCCGTTCAATGTCTACATCTTTGAAGTAGGGCCAGTTAGGACATTGATAACCGAATCGGTGGCTTAAGTTAACGAACTCCAGCCCCATGTCGTTGTTATCGTTTGCTTGGAAATCAATTCCTCGAATTTTAACGCTCATCGCTACTCCAGCTGACAAATTAGGTGTATCACATTATGATGCACCTGTATCGCATTATAGTCAACAAGGAATTTTCTAAAACGGTTATGCTTACAGCAGAGCTTTAAACGACAACGCCAAAAGGAAACACCTTGGAAGCCAGAGACAACCCAAAAAACCAAGGAATTCAAGTAATTTCCCGCGCAGCAACGATCCTTCGTTTGCTTGGTGAGGAAACCGACGGTATGAGCCTGAGACAAATTGCCGCCAAGGTTGAGCTTCCTCGCTCCACCGTGCAACGCATTGTTGCAGCGCTTGCGGTTGAAGGTTTTATCGCCACAAGCCAACGCGATGGTGGCATCCAACTCGGCCCGGTTATTCAAAGCCTCGCCCGCGCATCAACCATAGACGTCAAAGATTGGTTGCGCCCAACGCTGCGCAATATCTCAGAGCAAACGGGTGAAACCGTCGATTTGGCAAAACTGGAAGGTCACCGCATGCGTTTCATTGATCAAATCGTCGGCACACATCGGCTGCGGACAGTATCGAGCATCGGCGAAGAATTTCCACTTACCACCACAGCCAACGGTAAAGCCGTTCTTGCAATGCTAGGTACACTTCACTCCGAAAAACTCATAGAGAATGAAATACGCAGCAGAAATGTTTCGAAAGCCAAGCATAAAAACCTGCTTGCCGAAATTGATGACATACGTCAGGGTGCACTGGCTCAGGACGAAGATGAACATACCGACGGAATTAGTGCACTGGGATTTGCGGTACAGAATGAAAAGGGTGACGTATATGCGATATCTACACCGGTGCCAAGTAATCGCTACGCGCGCGTGAAAGGCCTTTTAAAAAAGACGCTGCTTGAGCAAAGGCAAACATTTATGGAAAACGAAGCGAACCGCCAGGCCGGATAGGAGAGTACAGTTGCTAACCTAACGCGATGTCGCACTGCCTAACCGTCGACATGCGGCGGCAGCGTTTTGCCATGTTGTTCACCCTCTTCCTTGTTTGCAAAACCAATAAGAATACCCGGCGGCTCACCGTCATCAGTCATTCTTTCAATAACGTCGGCGCTTAGCGTGGTGCGATTATGATGCTGACGACTCCACGCGTAATGCCACTGCGCCAATCGATCTATTTGATCTGCATAAGCAGGATCGCCAGCAAGATCCTGCAGTTCATTCGGATCGGTTTGCAAGTCGAATAACATGCAAGGCATGTTTTCAACGTGTATGTATTTCCATCGACCGTCAAAGACCATGGCTATTCTTGCATCGTTCTGATCAACACCCAAGCTGCGACGCGCATCTCGCGTTGCGTAGTCGTACTCTGAAACGCAGTATTTGCGCCAGGCATCGCCACTGGTCCTTGCACTGGTCGCTGCATCGGTTGGTTCAAACTGCGCCAGAGCAGCCGGTGTTGAATGCAGTATAGGCTCCAGCGAGCGGCCTTCGACGATGTGCGGTTTACTCTGCGCACCAAAGTACTGCATAAAAGTTGGTGCTAAATCGACCCCCTCCACTAACGCATTGCTTACCGTGCCACGGGTGGCATCGGCAGCTTTCCTTGGATCGTAAATAAGCAGTGGTACGCGTGCAGAGCAATCGTGAAAGAGATCTTTTTCACCAAACCAGTGATCGCCCATATTGTCGCCATGATCGGAACAAAACACGATCATGGTGTTATCAAGACTACCCGACGCTTTCAGATGATCGAACAAGCGACCCATTTGATCATCGAGTTCTTTTATTAACCCCATATAAACCGGCGCCACAATATCGCGAATATGATCGCGCGAAAAACTCTTGCTTACGCGCATATCCATCCATGCCTGCATTAACGGATGATTGCTTTTGCGTTCAGCGTCAGAGCGATTAACCGGTGGCACATCGCCGGCGCTGTACATATCGTTATAAGGCGCTGGAACCAAATACGGCCAATGCGGCTTGATGTAACTCAAATGGCACAGCCAGGGCTGATCGCCCTGTGCATCTATATATTCGATTCCGCGTGTGGTGAGCCATGCGGTTTCGGAATGCTCTTTTGGCACACGCGCAGGGTGCGGCGCGTTCTCCAGCATCCACCCCGACAGCAACTCACCGTTTGGTCCGGTTGCTGTGTTAGCCCACTCCTCCCATGGGTTGTCGCCATCCATGCCGTGTTGGCGCAAATAATTATCGTAATCTTCACCGCATCGACCCGGGTAATCTGAATGATTGGTGCCATCATCGCGCACCACAACTTCAAACCCGCACTCACTCACCAGTGCACCTATGGTGCTCTCAGGCGTTATGCCCAAGCGCTGCATACCTTCCCTGTCAGGCGTCATGTGCGTCTTACCGACCAACGATACTTTCACGCCAACCTCACGCAGATGATCACCCAGTGTAGGCTCTCCCACTCTCAGTGGAAAACCGTTCCAGGTTGAACCGTGGCTCCGAACATAGCGGCCAGTATAAAAACTCATTCGGCTGGGACCACAGATAGGTGACTGCACATAGGCACGATTAAATCGCATGCCGCGTGAAGCAAGCCAATCCAGATTGGGGGTGTCGATGTGTTTTGCGCCGTAGCAACTCAGGTAATCCCAGCGCAGCTGGTCTGCCATAATCCACAAAACATTCATAGTGTTGGTGTCTCTTGACGTTTTCTCATTGTTGATAGTGATGGCGAAGGCACTTGTTGCTCGGCAACACGATAGCTGAACCTGAATACTAACGTGTGCTTTGGCCCTGACCTACACTGACAATAGTTTTATTTCTGGTGTAGTGAAAAAACAATACCGCTAACGCCGCGACAAATGCAGGAATATGAATAGCACTGGGTTTAAACAACAACAATAGCATTAACCCAATACGTAACAGCACTTCAACAGACGATAGCGAACGACGATCGAAGCCAGCTAACGCACTCGCAAGCAGGTACAACGCAAGCATCAGGCGCAACAGTAACCATAACAGAGCGAAATAGTGTCGCTCCCCATCATAGCCGGGCAAATACTGGGCGGCTGAAGCCAGTGAGTTAGGGTCAAGAACTGCGGCAGGAATTAATAACAGCTCAGGATAGAATGCAAAAACAAACGGAATAATAAACATGACAATACCGGAACGAACAGCAGAAAATGCCGTTGCCATTGGCTCAGCTTTGGTGATGGTTGCAGCGGTAAACGCGGCTATGGCAACCGGAGGCGTGATAGCTGAAGCTACAGCAAAATAAAATATGAACATGTGCGCCGTGAATATGGATAAACCTAACCCTGCCAGTACCGGCCCCATTAACAGTGCAACGTTTATATAGGCAGGCACCGCGGGCATACCCATACCCAGCAACACCGCAAGCAACATCGTGGTAAGTAAGGCAAGCATTTGTAATAGCCCGGAGCCACTACCTCCAAGATCAAGCGAACGCAGCCAGCCCAGAACGTCGAGCGCAATAAAATCAGACAGCCCGGTAAAATTCAGGCAAAAATCAATGATGGAAACCGCCAGGAACATTAAATACAGCGTTGAAACCAGCACCCCAGAAGCAGAAAAAGCATCCAGCAACCGCTTTGGACTTTTTCGCATATTTTTATCAAGGAACAATAAAAAACACAGCAGTATGACGGCCCACCAACCTGCACTACCGGCGTCTCCTGCCGAATTCTGAACCACCTGAAGAAACCACGGCAAATCGCTTGCCAGACAATCAGCACCGACGCCGCTGGTTTGAACGCCGAATAAAGAAGCGATAAACCCACAACCAATCGCCTCTTTGGGGGTGAGCAGCAAAAATAAAATAAGCAAAATCGGGCCGAATATCATGACAAGGTTCAGCTTGTCGGTGCCAGACAAACGCATGTCTTCGGTGACTTCACCAATGGCTTCTATGCCTTGCTTTCTCGATTGAAAAACTGCGGACAGAAACATACAGAAAAAATACGCCACAGCGGGAATGGCTGCAGCAATGATCACTTCCCGATAAGGCACTGCCGTGAGCGCTGCCAGAACAAACGCTGCAACGCCCATAACCGGCGGCATAATAGAACCACCCGACGACGCCGCTGCCTCCATTCCACCAGCGAACACTTTTGAAAAGCCGCGTTTGATCATCATCGGAATCGTTAACACACCGGTGGAAAGCACATTAACAACGGGTCCGCCAGAGATCGTACCGAAAAGCGCAGATGAAACAATAGCCGCGTGCGCTGGACCACCACGCAAGTTCCGAGTCCATAGGAATGCAAGTTTTATTAAGGAACGACCGCCAGCCGATGCACCAAATAACCCACCCAGAACAATATACGGAAACACGGTATTCAGAATGATATCCATAAAACGTCCGAGCAAGCCGGATGCGTTATTAACCAACGCATCATGTAAACGGGGCCGCCCGTCGGATAATAATCGGGGTTCACCACCGAGCTTGGTCATCAAATATTTGTTGATGTCGTCTGGTCCGTGAAAGTACCAAACCATTACTGTCGCCACTGTGTAGGTAGCGATAACAATGGCGACCAATACCAGTGGTAATCCCCAGACTTTGGTGTTGTAAGCCAGAAAAACGACCACAGCAAAAAACAGAATTGCCGCCAGCCATGGACCTGTTGTGTTAATACACTGGGGGTCATCCACAGAATCGGGAACAGGCAATCCGAAATCTTCCGCGAACTGAATTTCAGCTGCCAGACTCTCGGCAATCAGTGCAGCACGCTGCCCGGTAATCTGATCAACCAGACAAACCGCTTCGATTTCTACCATGTAAGTAAGGGATATAGCGATGGCGGCCAGCACCAAAGCCACATCGAGCGCCAAACCGAGCTTACGGCGCAACGGCGTACTGTTGACCAGATCTCGCCACAGAGAGTGTTTTAAAGCCACGATGATCATCATGACTGCAAAAGCAATGGGGTAGAAAAATTCGTAAGGGTACTTACGAATACTGAAATTTTTATAACCGAAGGTACCGGCAAACAAATTATCAATACCAGGAATACCCGGCATTGCGTTTAGCAAGCCAACAATTACTAATACCAGCGCGAGCCAATAAACCAGTTTTTGACCGAAATCGGTTGGCGCTTCGCCGGCAGGTGTATCTGTTGACAATTTAAAAATCCGAAAATTGGATAGCAGGGCAAACGCGCTTGCACATGATCAATGTTCAATCTCGATTCAAGTTCAATCGCCCATGAATGCAATCGCAAGCAAGTTCAGTTATTAACCGGCTCATCATAGGTTCGCGATGAGCCGGCTACTTTCTACATCAATCGACTAAGCGACTGTGTCAGTTTTTCTTCAAGCTGATTCGACAGGCCCGCTTAATGAAAAATCGACAAGCCTGACGCGGTGATTACTTGGCGCAATCATCAATGGTGTAACCCGCCTCTTCCCAAGCCGCCACTGCACCCTCATGGTACTTTAGTGGGTTGGCACCACACATTCCGGACTTAACACTGTCTACTACACCGTAACCCGCGTAGCGTGCGAAAGGTGCCTTTTTCTTAAGCTGATCAAGGGTATCGATGTGGGCCTTAGTGAGCGCTTTCGCCAATTCGAAAGGCATGTTTTTATTCACGATGTCGCCGCCGATAGTTGCCAAGCCTCTGAACGTACCGTCTTCGGTGACAAGTGTTACACCCTCACCTAAATCAGCTTTTGCCGCATCTAAAGTAAACGGCGCTGAACCTGGTGCTCTTAGGTATTTTTGATACGGCTCTGAATTCCACTTATCGAGCGGCGCAGACCAAACGGTCATGTTGCCTGAGGCTAACGATTGCGTTATGCGGCTATCTGGAAATAAGATAGGCAACACAACCGCATCGGCGGAACCATCGGTAATTGTTTTAACCGCTTGTCCCCAGTTAACCTGAACGCCTTTATATCCGTCGCCATCTTTCAGTCCGGTGGACAACTGGATGATTGATCGGGCGTTGGACAAAGCGGCTCCTCGAGGTGGTCCGTTGTAAATAGATCGACCTTCCAAATCGTCCCAACCATTGAGCCCTTTTGAATCGAAAGCGTAAAGTGCAAAGATACCGAGTGTTACCGGGTAGAGCGCGCGTAAATTAGACGCAAGCTCAGCACCCTTCTCTTCGCCGAGCTTGGAATACGGGCCACGGCCTTTGGATAACAAAAATGGCAGTATGTACGGAGTACCAGCAATATCGGTTTTGCCTTCAGCCACATTTTGAATGGAGTTAGTCAGTGTTTGCCCATCGGCTACCTGAATGTTTGCAACACCTGCAGCAGCCGCAGCTTCAGCCAAATGCACCATCGACAAATGGATAGAACCACCCGGTGATGCTGTTTCACCTGTCAGGTTCTCGATCGCGTGTACCGTTGTTGACATTCCGGCGGCAAGGCCGAGTGCAAGCAACGATTTTTTAAAGATTGAAATAGTCATTGTTTTAAAACGTCTCCAAAGTGATTCGGCACTATCTGATGTAATGCTTATTTGATGCTTGTAGTGTGATACGACTCGCTCGGTGGAAATCGTACAATTTGTAACTCTCTGTTTTACAGCGCTAAATCTTGCCAGAGGCCACCGAATTAATCAAATAATTAGGTGGGATACTGGGGGAGCGTAAGGTCTGGAACGAGAAACAGCGAAAAAGGCGTTGAACAGAATGTAAACGCAGTAGGCATAATAGTGTTTATGGGAAAACGTCGTCCAACCGGTTTTCGAGCCATAGCAAACGGTAGTTTCGTAGTTACATTTGGCTCACGGCATGCTGAGCGTTGGCCAACCACTTGGGGTTAATATCAACACCCCAACCAGGTTCATCGGTAACGCGCGCTTTACCATCCTCAATAGTGTATGGCGATGTTACAAACAGATTGTCCTGCCATGGATAGTAATCCTCTCCCTCAATTGAGAATTCAAGATACTTACCTGCGTTGGGTATGGCGCGCAACAAATGCATGGTAAACAAAGTGACCATCGATAAATTCGCACAATGTGGCGTAACCGGAATGTTCGCCGCTTCCGCCATTTTGGCTACTCGAAGCGTTCGAGTTAATCCGCCCAGGTAGCAAATATCGGGCTGAACGATATCTACCGCTTTCAGATCGATCATGTATTGCCAATTTTGCAGTTCACAATCCTGCTCGCCACCGGTGACATCGATATCGAGTGCATCGGTGACTTGTTTAGTTTGATGATATTCCCAATACGGGCATGGCTCTTCAAAGTGGGAGATACCATGATCTTGTAACAACCGGCCAACTTCAATGGCGCGTGCAGGTGAAAAGCCGGAATTACCATCGACCAGTAAGGCAGGGTTTTCTCCTAACGCGTTTCGTACGGCGGGTACAATCGCTTCCGTTCTTCCCGGCCATTCATCAATGTCGTGACCACACTCAGCGCCAACACGAAATTTAAACGCATCAAACCCGAACTCGTCGCGCAACCTGATAAAACGCTTGGCTTCATCATCCGGGTTTATGTCTCGCTTCATTGAAGACGCATAGGCTCGAATAGGTCCAGGTGTACCACCAAGTAATTCGCAAACACTTTTGCCTTCGAGTTTGCCGCGCATATCCCACAATGCAGTATCTACTCCACCGATAGCACGGCGCAAAAAAGAACCCGGGAATTTATGCTCCCGCTCAGTCACCCGATCTACCAGCGTATCGATATCCAGCGCATCCAACCCCAATACATGCGGCGCAACCATACGGTGCAGAACCGTTGCCGTTATATCCGCAAAATAAGGAGCCACTTGCCCCCAACCAGTGTGACCCTCGTCGGTCGTGATTTTTACGAAACAAACAAAATCATTGGTGAAGGTGTCTATTTTTACAAGATTCATTGCGAAGGATGCATCTGGCTGCTTTCGATAAAAATATGAGTGGTGTGCGGCTCGTTATCTCACCCACAAGTGCTAGCCGCTATTGGCAACTCACAATGCTAACAATCTGTCTGGTCTTAACGCAATGGTAAATCCGAATAGTTGCGACTTTCTGACCCGAAAAAAAAGTGCCCACTACCAACCAGGCACAGCAGTGCATGATTTCTTTTTCAACTGAGGCATACTCAGGGTTCTGTTAGACCATTCTCGGAGAAAGGAAAATGAAACCAATCTATTCAACCGTTATCGCCTGTTTGGCACTTGGAGCGGTAGGCACAGCCTCTGCCGAAACGCTTAGGTTGCTTACCTGGGGCTCTTACGCACCAGATAATCTGGTCAAAATGTTCGAGGAGAAATACCCGGACATCGATGTTGAAGTGACATTCTCGAACAACGAAGAGATGATTGCAAAATTACGAGCAACCGGTGGTGCAGGCTTCGATCTGGCGCAACCCAGTCACGACCGGATTTATGCAGCCCAACTTGAGTACGATATTTACAAACCACTCGACTTATCAAAAATTGATACATCGAATATGGAAGCCAAGTTGCTCGACGGCGTGAAAGAAAACACGACTATCGACGGCGAAGTTTACGCAGTGCCACATCAATGGGGTACATCAGGTTTAATGGCCGATAAATCAAAAGCACCCGAATTAGCTGGATGGGGCGATCTTTGCGATGCTAAATATAAAGGCAAAACATCGATGCGTTTGAAACGAACCATTTTACTGGGTACCGCATTTGCCATGGGTGAAGACCCATTCGCAGCCTACAGCGATCTGGATAAATATCAGGGCATTCTGGACAAAGTTGCCGATAAACTTATTGCGTGTAAAGACAATATAAAAGCCTACTGGAAAGGCGGTGACGATCTTTCGGCAATGATGCTCTCGGGCGAAATTGTTGCTTCGGAAACGTGGGACTCAACAGCATACAAACTGTTCGCTGAAAATGAGAATATTGTTTTCGTTCCACCCAGCACCGGAGCACTGGCGTGGATAGATACGTTTGCATTTCCACGCAAAGGTAAAGCGGACGATGCAGCTTATAAATGGATCAATTTCGTTCTTCAACCAGAGAATGTAAAATTGATGTCTGCCAGCACAGGCGCCATGGCCGCAGTTAAAGGGGCAAAAGACTTACTGCCTGATGATAAGAAAGCCGCAGTGAATGCAGCGTTCTCTGATGAAGATGTTCAAAACCTGAAATTCTTCGCGAACATTCCACCAGGCGTTGAAGATATGGAAGGTAAGACATTAGAGAAAATCAAAGCGGCAACGGGTGGCTAATTTTCCCATTTTTGTTTTATGCGTAGCTTTCAATGGCGAGCCAACTTTTATTGCGGCTCGCCATTGCCTAAACTTCTGTTAGATCTTATCCAATTAAAACTGGTTATTCATGAGCACGACTAACCCCACGCACGACTTAGCCTGTACCGCGTTATCGAAAAGTTTTGGTAGTGTGCAAGCTGTTGACAACGTATCGTTTGACATACCACCAGGCTCGTTTTTCTCCATTCTCGGGCCATCAGGCTGTGGAAAGACGACGCTTATGCGCATGATCGCAGGCTTTGAAAATCCTGACCATGGCGATATACAGATTAAAGGCCGTTCGGTTATCCGTATTCCGCCTAACAAACGCAACGTCAAAATGGTGTTTCAGCATTTGGCATTGTTTCCAATGATGAATGTGTATGACAACATTGCGTACGGCTTACGCTGTGTCGGAGCTTCACGCAAAGAGATTGATCAGAAAATTGCAGACGTGCTCGAGCGCGTCGCTCTGCCAGATGTAGCCAAGCGGGAAATACATCAACTATCCGGCGGACAAAAACAACGCATCGCCATTGCACGTTGTATGGTTCTGAATCCGGATGTTCTGTTGTTGGATGAGCCTCTGGGTGCGCTGGATCTGAAGCTGCGCGAAGCAATGAAAATCGAACTCAAATTGTTACAGCATCAATTCAATACAACGTTTGTTTATATAACCCACGACCAATCCGAAGCGTTGGTTATGTCTGACAACGTTGCCGTCATGAACGAAGGGCGCTTTGAACAAATCGGTACACCACAAGCGCTATATCATCACCCTGCTTCCGCATTCGTTGCAGGGTTTGTCGGCGACAGCAATAGATGGACAGGCAAGGTAATCGACGCTGGCAACAATAATGTGCGGCTTTCCTGCGATGCTGGTTTTGATGCACAAAGCCATACAACAGACACAATCACGCTATCCCGTGGCGACAACGCCACTGTATACGTACGCCCTGAACACATCCAGGTTGACACGCAGGTGAATGCTGATAATAACAACCAAACCGATGCGACTAATGCACTCACAGGCCATATCGACAGCCTGTTGTTTAACGGTGCAAACAGTCGAGTATTAGTTCGGGATAAAGCCGGTGAATTAATCGAAGCCGATGTTACCTTAACGGGCTCTAGCCACGACCCAAAGCCTGGCGACCTGGTGCGTTTAAGCTGGCGTTCTGAACAGGCGTTGTGCTTCTAATGGCTGGCTCTCGTGCAAAAGATGCAAAGAAGCTTGCGCTTATCTTGCTGTTCACACCATTCGCGCTCTGGATTACGTTACTGATTCTATTGCCGCATGTTGGCATGATGGTGTTGTCACTCAAAGAGAAAGTGGCGCCACGGGTTTACGAATACGGTTTCGACAACTACATCAACTTTGCGCAAGAACCCATCTACTGGAATACCTTACTTCGCACAGGCTCAGTCTCGTTGCTGGTAACGTTACTTGCCTTACTCATCGGATTTCCTGTGGCGTACTATATTGCCAAAATTGCCGGCAACCGAACCAAAGGCGCTTTGTTTTTACTTTGCCTGATTCCATTGTGGGTCAGCGATTTAATCAGAGCCTTTGGCTGGATTCTGCTACTGCGCGAAACCGGCGTTATATCCAGCGCACTACAAGCAAGCGGTTTAATCGACACACCTATCGAATTTCTATACAACGACGCCACTGTTATCATGGGGCTGGTCTACACGGTTGTGCTGTTTATGATTGTGCCGCTGGTCTCAACACTCGATGGCATGGACAACGAAATGATTGAAGCCGGCTACAATCTGGGCGGCAATGGATTCACTGTACTCAGGCGAATCATTATTCCCTATGCCATGCCGGGTATCGTCGCCGGTTGTATTGTGGTTTTCATGCTAAGCGCCGGTAGCTATCTCACGCCGATACTGCTTGGCGGGAAAAACTCCAGCTGGTTTACTGAACAAATTTACGATCAGTTCATTTCTCGCTATAACTGGGAATCTGGCGCTGCATTCGGTTTTGTATTGCTTGTGTTCACATCGTTGGTGGTATGGCTTGGCTTGAAACTGTCCGGACAAACGCTGTCCAGCACTGTGGCGAAAAGCTGATATGGCCAGTTCCTTCCAACAACCAATGCTGCGCCATGGCTACCGGCTTTATATCGTGCTGTTCTTTGTGTTTCTGGCAGCACCCCTTATAGCTGCCGGTTTATTCGCGTTCAACGATTCACTATTCCCTGTGCTTCCATGGCGCGGATTCACGCTCGATTGGTTTTTTAATGATACAGAACCAAAGTTGGGTATGTTTCACGACAGAAGACTGCTCAGAGGGCTTTACTACTCTTTTGTGATAGCAAGCTTCGTTGCTATGTTGTCGGTATTCGTTGGAACCTGTAATGCGTTTCTATTTGTCAGGCATGACTTCCCGGCCAAAAACTTCTTTTACATTTTAATGGTGTTGCCGCTGGTTATACCCGGGGTTATTCTTGGTATCTCTATATTAGCGATGGCCAGTAACATTGCCAATAGCGTGGAACGGAGCATGGGCATCGATCTGGAACTGTTAAGGCCGGGTATTTTTCTTGTTGTGCTTGGTCAGTTTTCGTTTATAACCACCATTACGTCATTGATTATTACCGCAAGACTGAAAAAATTCGACACCACTATGGAAGAAGCGGCTTACAACTTAGGCGCATCGAAAGCCCGCGTATTGCGAACGATCACTTTACCGTTCTTACGCCCCGCAATGATAGCCGGTGCCATTGTTGCGTTTCTGGTGTCTTTCGAAAATTTCAACACCACACTCTTTCTGGTTGGTTCGGAAGCGCCATTAACCATCACCATGTACGATCGTATGGTAAAAGTCGGTTCAACCCCGGTACTTAATGCAGTCTCGTTTTTTCTAATGCTCGGCTCCGCACTACTGGCCTTGATTTCCGTGCTGGTACAGCGCGATAACAAATCATGAATCATCAGCTGTTCAGCGATAACTTTAAAACCACGCCTTATTGGTGGGAACAAGCCCCGCTTACCGAATCGGTTGCGAAAGATCTTCCAGAATCTGTAGACGTTCTCGTTATCGGCGCAGGCTATACCGGCTTGCATGCGGCACT
>CAKZUP010000117.1 GCA_937922945.1 uncultured Granulosicoccaceae bacterium | reverse complement strand
AGCTAACGCAACGGCCTCGGCAACCATTACAGCGGTGTATAACCGGTAACTTTATTAGCGCTAAAGGTATTACCGATAACAGTTTTACCGGTAACAGTGTGGAACCCAATTAATACTGTTACAAACCGACGCATTTGATGGCCCTAAGGCGGTAGCTTCCATCCGCTCATATAGACTGCATAAAGCCAGTTACAAGGATGCTATCAAATGAATAAGGGGTTAGTATCCGGGTTATAACAGCGAGCCAACAACACAACCGGCCTCAGTGGCCGGTTGTGGGTTCAAAGCCTGTCCCCTTTTGATCCCTTTTACAAACTAAGGATTCATCCCCTTCAGATACTTAAACGCCTCACTCTCAGTTGAAAGCATAAGCGTGGTGTTGTCCTTAATCACAGACTTATACATATCCATTGTCTTCTGGAACTCAAAGAAATCGACCGACTCCTCGTTCTTATTATATGCATTTGCATAAATCTCAGTCGCCTTCGCATCGGCCTCACCGCGTATTTCTTCTACTTCACGGTAAGCTTCCGATTGAATTCGATTCAGCTCACGCCCTCTGTTACCGTTTATACGGGCGGCTTCACCGTTGCCCTCGGAACGAAAACGCTCTGCAATTTGTCGGCGCTCACTGATCATGCGATCGTAGATTTTGGGGCGTACACTTTCATTGTAATTAATACGCTTAAACCGAATATCCAGCAGCTCAATGCCGAACACTTTTACTTTATCGGCAGCGGCACTGTAAATTTCTTCCTCAACCCGCTTACGTCCTTTTGATATCGGCACAAGGGATCCAAGCGTCGCCTGGTCTTCTTCAGTTAACGATGCATCGAGCAACGGCTGTCTATCTTTTGTGGTGCGAATAATCTCAATGAGTTCATGCTTGGCAACCGCGTTGCGCGTTTCACTACCCAGAATGTCATCAAGGCGTGATTGCGCACTGCGTTCATCGCGCAGTCGTAAGAAGTACTGAAGAGGATCAACAATTTGCCAGCGCGCAAACAAATCTACCGCTATGTAGAGTTTGTCTTTAGTTGGCATATTGCTCGGGTTACCATCCCACTCCAGAATACGCTTCTCGATAGGATTCACTTTCTGAATAAACGGTACCTTTAATTTAAGCCCAGCGGTTGTCACCGCATCGCCTATCGGTTTACCAAATTGCGTGATAATAACTTGTTCAGTTTCTTGCACCTTGTAAAACGCATTGGTTACAAGTAACGCGATTGCCGCAATAATTAATAGAACAAATACTTTCATGGTTGTAGCCCTTTGCCACCCAATGGCAGTAGCGGTAACACTTGCTGTGATTGTTCATCCATGATTATTTTAGATTCCAGTCCTGGTAGCACCTCTTCCAAGGTTTCAATATAAATTCGTCGTCTGGTTACCTCTGGTGCTTTCAAGTACTCCGTTAGAACGGCATTAAATCTTGCTGCATCACCTTCTGCTTCATTGATTCGCTTTAAACGGTAACCATCAGCAGCACGTATTCGCTGATCTTTTTCACCTTCAGCCAATGGAACCACTTTGTTGTATTCGCGCCGAGCAGCATTAATAAGACTCTCCTTTTCCTGCTGTGCCTGATTCACCTCATTAAACGATTCCTGCACTGGCGTCGGAGGATTAATATTCTTCAATTGCACTTGGTCAATACTCACGCCTATACCGTATTTGGTTGTGAGTTCCTGCATTTTAATCAAGGCTTCATTCTCTATTTCCTGCCGGCCTATCGTAATGACTTCGTCGACGGTTCTGTCTCCCACCACTTCGCGCATCACCGATTCTGATAAATCGCGCAAAGTCTCACCTGGGTTACGCACATCGAACATATACTTTTTCGGATCTTCTATACGATATTGAACAACCCACTCAACAAGGGCTGCGTTCAGATCGCCCGTTACCATCTGACTTTGCGCCTGATGGTTCGAGCGAGTCTGGTCACGGTTCGTGGCACCTTGTGTGGAAAATCCGAATTCTTGTTTCAGCTGCCGCTTTACCGGCACAATAACCACTTCATCAGCGCCCCAGGGCACCTTGAAATGCAGCCCCGCCGGTTCCTCTTTCAGGTATTTGCCAAAACGTGTCACCAGCCCTACCGAGTCACTTGGTACTGTGTAGTAGGCTGTGGAAATAAGCCAGACGATACCCAGAAGCACTGCAAGGCCGATAATGCCTGCGAAACCGCCTAGTCGTTTAGAACCAGAGCCGCCAGAACCACCTGCTCCATTACCCGAGCCATTGCCAGAATTTCCTCCGCCACCGCCGCGTTTACGCGCACGGTTGCCACCAAAGATATTCTCCACCTTCTTTTTTTGCTCACGGAATATTTCTTCCAAGTCGGGCGGACCGCCGCCACCCTCGGGGGAGCCACCCGGCTGCCATCCGTTCGCCTTTACGCGGTCGCCTGCGTGTATCCGCTCTATATCTGCCATTTTGTGATTCTCAGGTTTAATGCGCTGGGTCCGTCTCAAACGATGACTACCATTACAGTCCATGTTTAAACAGGGCTGTTCTCGATAGCCACCGAACTGTTCAGAGCGAGCACTGTTGACATAAGGATAGACCAACAGCCCAGATCTCCCCTTAAAATCTTCAAGTATTCTTTACAATCAGCAGTTTTGGACACACGTTATTAGAGCGCCGCGTGAAGGATGCCAGCGAGCCGTTAGGTTTGAGGGTTTAGGAATGCGGCCACACCTCAGGATTAGGCAAGTACAACGTTTTTTTGCAAGTGTTACAAAAGCCCAATGCTATCGGGGCGATTAGCGAAAATGCAAGAATGCAGTTTCAAAAAGGACAGTTGGTAAGCTCAGGTGGCTATAAAAAATTGGATACATATCTCAAGCAATACATTGCTGGAGCTTTTAAAACCTAGATCCTATAAAACCGCCTGGCCGTTCCACCGAATACGTCTGCCTTATCCGACTCACTCAAATGTGAAATTAACTCCGAGGCTAAGCTGAACCAGTCACCGTACTCCAATTCCAATCGACATACAGGCCAGTCAGAACCCCACATAACGCGATTTGCGCCAAACGCTTGCAACACATGATCGGTAAAAGGTCGAAGATCATCTGAGGTGAAACCTGAATCAGCCTCTGTTACCAGACCCGATAGTTTGCAGTAGCCACTGGTTTCTGATGCCAATAACGATATGCCATCGGCCCACTCACTGAACGCATCTCTGCCTTTGCGTTGATCTCTAATCTGCGGCTTCATGCAGTGATCATAAACCACACGCATCGAAGGGTAGCGCGATACCAGTTTGTGAAAATTAGGCAAGTGCACAGGAAAGCCCAACGCATCGAACGTCAGATCCAGTTCAATAACCGCTTCAAATGTACGTTGAATATCGTCGCGCAGCATCCAGTTAACATCAGGTATATCCTGAATCATTGGCCGAACGCCAAGAAACTTCGGGTGCTTTGCAAGGCGTTTTAAGTGTTGCAGGTGATCAGGCTGCTCAAAATCAATCCATCCAACAACGCCTTTAATGAAGGGGGTTGCATCAGCCATCCCGAGCATGTATTCGGTCTCATTCACCGTTGCTGCCGCCTGCACTAAAACCGTTCCATCTATACCGTTAGCAACAAGCTCATTTTCCAGATCTTGCGGGGAATAGGCGCGAAATAAAATCTCGTTGTCTTCCGGCATCCAGTCGTAATCACCGCGTAATGGTTGCCATAGATGTTGGTGCGAATCAATTTTCATGTTGATCAACTTGACCGTATCGCTTCAATGGTCTGAATAGCGTCTTGCGTTTCGGCCTCAGTTAAATGGCCCATCCGCATGGCTATCCGCCAGGTATCACCCCCGGCCACATTGACAACACGTCCCTTACCCTTCTCAATGGTGTAGCCCTCAACGCCAGATGTCGACGGAAAAGCGACCCCGAGCCCATCCTGATCTGGTGTTCGACAAATCCAGCGCATGCACACCGGCGCTTTGTCTGGTTGGTAACTGATGTAGTCGGAGAATTTTTCCGGGTGTTGTTGCAAAGCATGGCCATATCCGTCTGCACCCGCTTTCAAATCGATTTCAAATACCACTTCCGGGTCGAAACCCAGGCCGGGTTTTAGCACGTGATGCAACGTGGGATCGGCTGCCAGCTTTTCAAGAAAGTCTTCGTACCCAGGCTTGGGGGTAATGTGCCCGGGTATGGATTGTCGTACGCGCACACTTTGCGCTGTGTAGTGGCTGGAATAAATTAACTCTCCATTGTCTACTGGGCGAAAATTCGCGTGCGCCAGATACATAAGATCCATGGGTGTCTGTTTCAGGTTTTGTACGGCAACCTCAACATCCAGCAGCGCTGAGCCTGCGCTCATTTGTGTACTTATGCTGGCTTTGTAGTTTGTACTGAACGCAACGGTGTGTTGGTACTCGGCCGCAACGGCGATACGGCCAGAAGCTTCATCAACAGTTAACCACGCGCTATCCATCGGGGCATTTGGCAGTTCACCATGCAACGGATGATTATCGTCCGGGCCAGGAGCCCCAAGACCGGTAATACCGCAATGAATAAGGAACGCGCCATACGTTTCAAGATACGTCTGGGTGTTTTTCGGTTGCTCAAACATGGAGCGCATGGTGAGTTCGCGACCATCGAAACTTGCCCGCCACACCTGCATGCCTTGATACGGCAGTAACACAATTTCTCCGCGCGCGTTTTTCATTCGCAGCGCGTTAACGCCACCGTTGAAACGGAATGTGCTTACGCTGAATTCTCCAACAGTACAGAGCGTTTTTTCCTTATAGTCGAATAGCGATTTGTACAGTTCAATTTGGATTGACAATGTGGTTTACCTAACCCGGGCACCGGTGTTTTCATCAAAGACAAAAAGGCGGTCACTGGGAATAACCAACCCTATATCGTCGCCTTGCGATCCGGTAAAGTCTTTGGAGGCTTTTACCGCTATCTGATCATCGCCCCAATTCACAGTAACCAACGTGTGATCACCGATAAGTTCGTTCGTGTATATTTTTCCTGTAACAGTGGCTTCCGACGGCGCTGCGACTGTGCAGTCTTCCGGTCGAATGCCCATGACCGCCCTATCAATACGCCCCTGAACCAGCGTGTCAATGCGAACACCTTGCTTAACAAACTCGCTACCCTCAAGTGAACCATGAACAACATTCATCGGAGGCGATCCGATGAACTGTGCCACAAAGAGATTTTCCGGGTCGTTGTATATTTGCGCCGGTGTGGCGAGTTGTTGCAGTACACCCTTTTCAAGTATGGCCACCCGATGCGCCAAGGTCATTGCTTCTATCTGATCGTGAGTCACGTAGATGGTGGTGATACCCATGGATTGTTGCATGTGTTTGAGTTCTGCTCGCATATGACCGCGAAGTTTTGCATCCAGATTGGAAAGCGGTTCGTCCATTAAAAAAACCGATGGCCGGCGAATGATGGCACGCGCTAAGGCAACGCGTTGTCTTTGGCCACCGGACAATTCTCTCGGGAAACGCTCCAGCAATCCGTCGAGCTGCACTTGCTTTGCAGCATCCACTATGGCGGTATCCATCTCTTGCTTTGATACTTTGCGAACCTTCAGAGGAAACCCGATGTTCTCAGCAACCGTTTTATGCGGATAAAGCGCATACGATTGAAACACCATGGAGATATTGCGATATTTAGGCAAGATGTTAGTGACATCCTGATCTTCGATATACACCCGCCCTGCAGACGGGGTTTCCAGGCCAGAAAGAATTCTAAGCGCGGTTGTTTTTCCAGAACCCGATGCACCAAGCAACACAACAAACTCGCCCGGTTCCACTTCAAGGTCAAAATCTTTGAGTACTTGAACAGAGCCAAAACTCTTTTCAATGTTTTCAAATCTTACTGATGTTTTTTGTAAATTACCCGTCACTGGTTAACCCTTTATCGCGCCAGATAACACGCCTTTGGAAATAAACCGTGTTAGTAAAATCGCCATTATGATTACAGGAATGATCATCACCACAATCAACGCACTCATCTCCCACCAGAATATACCTTTCTCACCGGTATTCTTTGCAGCCACCATAATCGGCATGGTTTGTACTTTCACTGTTGCCAGAAAAACAGCGAAAAGGTACTCGTTCCAACTCAAAACAAGAATGAGAAGAGTCGTGGCAGCAAGGCCGGGACGCGTCAGAGGCAAAACAATCTCCCTGAAAATGCCCAATCGGGATGCACCATCGAGTTGTGCAGACTCCTCTAGCTCTATCGGAAGATTGGCAAAAAAATCGTGCATCAACCAAACAACAATAGGCATATTGGCAACGGCATAAAGCAAGATCAAAGCAAGGTGAGTGTCGAGCAGTTTAACGGCTTGAAACATCACATAGATAGGAATCACCACAACGATAGGCGGTAAGATACGTTGCGAAATAATCCAGAACAATATGTCGCCATTGCCAAGCTTCATCGTGAAAAAACGCCCCACTGCTCGCACCAGAAAAAAGAACATGACCAGCGCCACTGTGGTGGATACCCACCACGGCACTTTGTAGTAGCTTGTGGCCAATATGATGCCAATGATCAACAGCACGAACATCATGATATTGCCGAACTTTGGTGCATACTGAATACGCGCCAGAGCGTAGGCCGCCATCGAACCAACCAACACACACAGCGCAGTTGAAAAAATACTGATAACGATTGAATTAGTGAAAGCCAGATAGATCTTGCAAATCTGTGGCTCCATTGGCGCTATTGACACAAACGGGGATAGTACAAACGCCACGCTGTTGTAAGCGAGTAAGCCAAACTGACGCCCGATAGATGCGATGTTGCAATGCGCGTCTTCAGTGAACTGCACGCGCCATGCATCGAGTGTCGGTTGAAAATCAATGAACGGTAGGTAGAACGGCCCCTGGTTTACTGCGGCCTGATCTTTAAAGGAGGTAATGAGGACCCAGTAGATCGGAAACATGACCACAATGGTCCAGCCGATAAGCAAGGTGTAGGCAACGATCTTTGCGGCGAGCGACATTTTCCCAACCGCCGGAGCCTCAAACAATCGTTGCATAAACGTTTTACGTGAAGACTCAAAACGATAGCTGCTGTCAGTCATTTGCTGGGCCTTCTTATTCGACCGAGAACCACGTAATTAAAAAACGATGCACAAACAACTACCGTTAGTATCAGTAGCAAATACGCTATTGCCGCAGAAGAACCCAGATCGTTTGCACGCCAGATATACATGGAGTTCAACGTCATTGATTCGGTGGCAGAACCGGGGCCACCACCAGTCATAATATTGGGTAAGTCTACAATCTTGAACGCTTCGATCATACGGATGAGTAGCACTGTAACGGCAACGGGCACAATTTGAGGCCAGGTAATTTCGCGAAAAATCTGAAAACTTGACGCACCGTCTACCTGCGCCGCTTCTACATGATCGCGAGGAATATTTTCAAGCGCGGCTAGCATGCAAATAAAAATAAACGGGATCCACTGCCAAGAGTCACCAATCATCATAACGAAACGGGCTGACCATGCATCAACGGACCATACCCAGTTTTCAAGACCAAATATGCCGAGTATTGGCTGTATTGGTCCCTTGGTCACGTCGGCAAGCATTCGCATGGCGTAACCAATTCCCAACGGTGTGATCATTAGTGGAATAAAAAATACGACGCGGAAAAAATTCTTGCCCGATATGGGTTGCGAACACAAAAACGCCAAACCGGTTCCAATAATAAACTGGAGTGAGCAACCCACGATCACATAGAACAGTGTTGTGTAAAGCGTGCCTATTGAGTTGCCGGACAAGAGCGATGCACACAGTATCCAGCCAAGAAATATCCCCATGGCGGCAGAGATAGTGCGTCCGATCATGCCTACCCAAGTTGCTTTTTTAAAAGATCGAATCCACCACCATACAATCGCTATTAAAAGGATTGCGAATATTGTCATTCCAATGATGTGGACGGGTTCGGTGCGACCCAGAAAATGGACTTCGGCACTGCCAAAAAACTGTTTGGAAAAATTACGAAACCCGACATAGCGAAACTTCAAACCGTCAGGAGTAAATCTCACACGACTTACGGCGAAGAAAAGTGAATAGATGGTAGGAAATATAGCGAATATTAAAATCAGCGTTACCGCCGGTGCGATAAAAAACGTACCGGCATGCCGATCTACCCATTCACTAAAACGTTCCCGTCGTGTTGCGCCAGCCAGAAAAGACGCTGGCTGGCGCGTACCGTTTTCAGATGACATATCGCTTTTGCTTTAGCATCTTTATTGAGTAGTTATATCGATTATGGACTACCAAGATTACGAACCGAGCGCAAGGCCTTGAGCTTCAACCTGCTCATCACGACCGAAGTCTTCAGTGATCTCTTCCCAACCCTCTTCGATGTTTTCAAGCGCTTCATCTACAGTAATCTCACCAGCCAGATAGCGGGCGAGTTCTGTGTCCAGAACAACACCTGTGTATTGTTGTGCGCCGGGAATCTTCATGTCAGAAGCCATATTGAGATTATCAATGGCACCATTGATAGCGCCAAGATAGTTCTCTGCAAGCTCACGTGGCATACCTGCATCAACCCAGAGATCAATATTCTCTAACTGCGAAATGCGATAAGGGTTATAGCCGGTTTCACCGATGGTTACGTCAACACCAGACTGCTCTGGCTGATTCATGTGAGAAAGAAACGCGTAAGCAGCCGCTTTGGTTTTTTCATCAGCACCTTTGTTTACGGCGCCTGCCCAGCCACCAAAGGCTGCAAACGGCGCGTAGTTTATGCCATCGATTGAATGCGGAGCAGTTTCAGCCGTTACAGGAACCAGCTCGCCGGTTTCACGGTCGAGTACTTCAGTTGAGCCAATGGCCGAAATAGCATAAAGCTTGCCTTTAATCGCTGTTGCATCGTCTGCAAGTTGCAAAGTGCCAGGATCGCCCCACTCAACCAACAATCCGCAACGACCTGCTTTGAACAGTGCTCGCGTATCACCGATATCCATGTTGAGTTCTTCAGGAGGACCGAACTCACCAGTTGCTTTGTAAAGCTCGAAGGCTTTTTTCCAACCCGCGTTGTTAATAATGGGCTTCATGGTTGAATTGTCGAAATGGAAACCCTGTGCTGTGCCCTGAGTTTGAACGATAGGTGCAGCAAATGTTTGAATGGCAAAATACGACTGTGCGTTGCGCTTTTTGAATATGCATGAACCATAGTCTGCTTCACCATCGCCATTCATGTCTTTACCATGAATCTTCGATGCAACATCGAGATACTCTTCCCATGTTTTTGGCGGTTCAATTCCTGCATCTGACAATATATCTGTTCTGTAGTAAACCATTTGAAAGTCACCATCGACCATCAGGAGTTTTGTTTTACCACCCACCTTTTGACCGAACTCGCGAAAATACGGCGCAATGTCGTCGAGCTTAATTTTGTCATCTTCAGCAATGTATGGATCGAGGTCCTCCAATAAACCGGCAGCATCCAATTCAACGCCCCAGCCAGCGGCAAACACACCAACATCGATTGAGTTAGTACCGGTTGCCCAGTCATTTTGAATTTTCGGGAAAATCTCTGCGAACGGGACTTCTGTGACAACGATTTTAGCGCCCGTCATCTCCTCAAAGTCTTTACCACGATCGATAAGCGGCCCGGCAATCACATAGCCAGGACGTGTAAGCACATTCACGGTAACACCGCTGAAATCCTGCGCCATGGCGGTGCCGCCAATGGCAGTTCCGAGCAGCGCCGTCAGTAATGTAATACGTAGGGACATATTCAACCTCCAAAGTTGTTTTCTAATAGTGTTGGTTTTTTATTGATGTTTGTATTGTAAACACAGTACCTTTACACGAAGGGATTCCTGAGATTAACTGCACCGCAGCGAAAATGCTACTGTTTTCAGTACTTTTTTGTGCCTTTACAGCATTGCGTTACCCAGATGGACAAGGTAAGTTGGAGTTAAACCAAGCGCAGGTATGAAATGGAAACAGGACTGAAAACCCGCCCCATCCTTGTTACAGGTGCAACTGGCGGCATTGGTGCAGCAACGGTCAGGTTATTGGCGAATGAGGGTGCGGATGTTATCGCTGCCGGAAGAAATCAGGAGCGCCTGAGTGCACTTAGCTCCGATACCGGCTGCAGAACACTGATCTTCGACCTGACATCAGAAGATGAAATTCAATCAGCACTTTCCGAGATCGAACTTTATGGTGTAGTCAATTGCGGCGGCTGGGGTGGCGAGATAGCAACGCCAATGGACACAGACATTGGGGTTTTTGACAAGGTCATTGACATTAACTCGCGCGGAACACTGCTGATCACCAAGTACGCATCAAAGTCGATGATAAACGCGGGGAAAGGTGGTGCTATTGTTAACGTATCAAGTCAGGCCTCGTTAATCGGGTTGGCAGGTCATGTATCGTATGCTGCATCGAAAGGAGCTGTTGACGCAATGACTCGCGTATCTGCTTTGGAGCTAGGCAAACATAACATTCGCGTCAACGCGGTTAACCCGACGGTGGTTATGACGCCCATGTCAGAGTGGTATTGGGGACGTGACGATATCGGTGGGCCGCTGCTTGAGACTATGCCGCTTCACAAATGGGCCACCGAGCAAGACTGCGCCGGCCCGATCGTTTTCCTGCTCTCTGATGCAGCCGCAATGATATCAGGCGTATGCCTGCCCGTTGATGGAGGATTTTCGGCTGTTTAGTGAGTCGCTATTAGTGAGTCGCTAATAGAGGTGTATCGTTATCAACAATATTTGTTCTAATCAATCAGTGTAAATGAGAGAGTGCTAGTGAGAGACTACCAGTGAGATGCCTGCATGAGTAACGTGGATTTCAATTCAACTGATTTTCCTGAGCAGTTTATTGCGCAAACCAAAAAAGCGCTGAAAAGCAATAACGATGTTGCAGCCCACTTTTCAAAGTGCCGTGACATCATGCTTTCTTTAGTAGAGGGCATTAACAATCGCAAAGCAAACAACCAATCAGTAATACCAGAAGTGTCGTATCGCGCTATCAAGCACAATGAAATAACGCCAGAAGACATTGCACAAATCCGCCAACGTGGTTGTGTGATCGTTCGCAATGTATTTGAAAGACAACAGGCGGAAGACTGGAATAGCGAACTCGGTGAATACCTGGATTCAAATCAGTACTACAACAAAGCAAAGGAGAAAGCCGGGCTCGATAACTATTTTGGCGATTTGAAAGATGCAAGGCCGCAAATTTTTGGCGTGTACTGGTCGCGGCCGCAAGTAATGGCGCGTCAGGCTGAATCCATGGCCGATACCAAACGGTTTTTGAATAACCTCTGGGATACTGACGCCCCTGCAGGGCCAGAGTTTAATCCTGATATTGAATTAACCTATGCAGACCGAACACGTCGCCGCGCACCGGGTGATACCACGCTCGGTTTATCTCCGCACATGGATGCCGGTTCCTATGAACGGTGGGTCGATCCGGCTTATCAGCAGATCTACAAATCAATATACGCAGGCCAATTTGATCAATACGACCCTTGGCGTGCAGCGTATCGAACACAAACACGCGAATACGATTCTCCGGCAGTGAGTTCTATGTTTCGAACCTTTCAAGGCTGGACCGCGTTAACCGAGCAAGGTCCAAATGACGGCACGCTACAGTTGTTGCCCATAGCGAACGCCATTGGTTATGTTTTATTGCGATCACTTCAAGATGACATACCAGATAACGAGCTGTGTCTTGCCAAGCCAGGGCGCGCATTGGGTGTCAGTCAGGAGTGGCATCCGGATATTTATGAGGCCATTACCACCATTCAAACAGTGGCACCCGGAGACACTGTGTGGTGGCATCCCGATGTAATACATGCGGTGGGAAGCGAGCACAACGGCGATGACTTCGCGAGTGTGATTTACATTGGCGCTAGCCCGGCCTGTGCGAAAAATGAGGCTTACGCTCAAAAGCAAGCGGCCCATTTTATTGCAGGCAAAAGCGCACCAGACTTTGCGGCAGAAGATTACGAAGTTGATTTCAAGGGACGAGCAACGGTTGATGATCTCACCGAACTCGGCAAGCGCCAGATGAGTATCAGCTGATTGAAACATCTTTATAGGGCTATGCTGTTAGAGCCATTTTGATGGAACTATGATGGAACTGTTGTGAATGAGCTATCGTGAAGGAGCCATTCTTATTGCGCTATCACTACGAAAAGTTCACACCACACCATCGGCATGCTAGCCTGGTTTTTCACACCTTACAGGAGTTGGCACTTGCGAGCGACACGACTCATTAGCACAGGTAATGTGCAAACGATTGACGCTGATACACCAACGCGTGGCCACGCGGATATTATTGTAAAGGTTGAAGCAGCGGGAATTTGCGGTACCGACAGACACCTATACAAGGGTGAGTTTCCTTCTGTTGCGAATACAATTCTTGGTCACGAGTTCTCTGGCATTGTTACCGACGCTGGAAATTCCGGTATTCCAACAGGTACGCGCGTGACCTGTGATCCGAATACCTGGTGCGGCGCGTGTGATCAATGCCGTAAAGGCAGAGTTAATCTTTGCGTGAATAACATACCAACTGGTATAGCCAGAGACGGCGGCTTTGCCGAGTATTGTGCGTTTCCGGCTCACAAGGCCCATGTGTTACCGGCAAACCTTCATCCATTGCACGGTGCTTTTTGTGAACCTCTCGCATGCACACTACATGGCATGGACTTAGGATCGCCGCAAGCCGGAGAAAGAGTCATCGTTATTGGCGGTGGTGTTATAGGCCTGCTAGCCGTTCAAATTGCAAAAAACGCCGGCGCTCATGTCATGTTGCTAACACGAAGTACCGCAAAACAAGCGCTCGGCCAATCACTCGGCGCTGATCTGGTTGCCGGGTCGAAAGACGCAGCTCTGGATCAATGGCCGCAAGGTGCGGAATTGGTTGTCGAGTGTGCAGGCGTTGAAGCAACGGTAAGCATGTCCCCTTCTATTACGCAAACAGGAGGACGAGTTGTTGTGCTCGGTGTACTGCCGCAGGGCAAACAGGTAGCGATAGAGCCATTCGACCTTTTGTTTCGAGAAATACAAATGCACTACAGTTTTCTGAATCCGTTTACTCATGAACGTGCAGCGCAAATGATAGCCAATGCATCAATTGAAGTGGCGCCATTGATTACGCGCACCATTTCACTTGAAGAAGTGCCCGACGTTATTGCGAATGATGCGCCAGCAGGCGAAGTTCGCGCAATAGCAATCCCCTAAGCCAGCACTTAAACATCATGGCCCGCAAACGCAAATTCGGGCATTGCTATACAGTCTTAAGTTGCATGCGCCAACCATTGGCACGATTCAAATTTCAACTCCAAAAATTCCGCCGTGAATGAGGAATTGAGTGGACTGCATGCATAAACTCCAACACTTACCATGCTCTGTGCTGGCTGCGGAGGATCGCTTTTACCCATCTTCTCGGTTGTCTCGCCTAGTTTATGGAGATGAAAAATTCGCATTTGTTTGAATACTTCACCATCGGGCGATGATTCGATTAGAAAGTCTGCCCCACGCCGACTAAGCCGATACCACATCTGTTTTGGCAGAGGTATATCGGTAGTTGCCCAATCTGAGTAACCTAAATTAGTCACTACACTACCCAGACGTGAAAATGTCTCGTTTTCGTACTCTATTGATGCTTTAAACCAGTTGTCGCTGTCGAGATAAATCAGTAGCCCGCACTGATCGAATCGAGCCTTGTAGTCGAAGCAAACTTTTGCGGTGAAAGTAAAGTTTTGATCAGTATCGATTTGCAAGCCTGGGGCATTGTCATTTCTAAAGCCATAGTAAGACCGCTGCCAAAGATCGGTTTCTGGTTCGGTTGTGATTGATATTGAATTTTCTGTCAGCTCGAACTTTTTTGGCTTATTGATCCACTTAGTTTTTTCGAAATTCATCAAATTCAGCTCTCCTAATAATCTAACCAGTTTGGCACTCTAGTTAGTTTAACAATTTAAAAGAGCGTTATACTCAGTCCCCATCGTTCTTGACATCTCAGCGTCTGGGCCCGAGCTTTCATTTAAGTGCGAGTATCGACCAGGCAATGGGCCTTAACTCAAATTAACTATGCGTTTACCGGTTATCTTCATATTCATTACCGTGGTGCTCGATTCCATGGGAATCGGCATCATCATGCCTGTCATGCCAGATTTAATTCAGGAGGTCGGAAAATTTGATCTCAGTCAGGCTGCCTTGTGGAGTGGCACTTTAACCGTCGTCTACGCCATTAACCAGTTTCTGTTCTCTCCAACAGTCGGTGGTTTGTCCGACGCCTACGGTCGCAGACCAGTCTTGTTGATTGCGTTGTTGGTCATGTCGCTCGACTATCTGGTAATGGCATTCGCGCAATCTCTGTGGCTGCTGTTTATTGGGCGTTTTATTGGCGGCATTACAGCAGCTACGCATTCTACTGCTGGTGCGTACATGGCCGATATCTCGTCAAGTCAAGACAAGGCCAAAAACTTCGGCCTTTTGGGGGCCGCGTTCGGGGTCGGTTTTGTACTGGGCCCGATGTTGGGCGGGTTGCTGGCTGAGTACGGGTCTCGAGCACCTTTTTTTGCAGCAGCGGCCCTGGCTTTTGCCAATATGTTGTTTGGTTACTTTGTTTTGCCTGAGTCTCTTAAACAAAGTAAAAGGCGCGCGTTTGATTGGCGGCGTGCCAACCCGTTCGGCACATTCAAACAGATGAAAACACTGCCGGGTCTTATGCCCATGTTGATGGTATTCCTGCTGCTAAGCATCGCGTTCTTTGTTTATCCATCCATCTGGGCATTCTTCGGGCGCGCACAATTCAACTGGGATGCACGCATGGTTGGTTTGTCGCTGGCGGCTTATGGTTTCGGAATCGTGATTATACAAGGGGCGTTAATCAGGCCCATACTGGCGCGTTTTGGTGAAAAAGTAACGGCCCTGTTCGGTATGTCCATACACCTTTTGTCATTCCTGGCCTACCCCTTTATGACTGAAACCTGGCATGTTTTTGCCTTTATGCCTGTGAGCGTATTCAGTGCGCTTGCCGTACCTGCACTACAAGGGCTAATGAGCAACAGTGTTCCCGAAAACGCGCAAGGTGAATTGCAGGGTGCGATGAGTTCGCTAACAGCTGTAGCAACCATTATCAGCCCATTTGTTATGACACGCGTTTTTAGTTATTTTACGCAAAGCGACACGCCCTTGTATCTGCCAGCAGCACCTTTTTTGCTTTCTGCTTTGTCGGTTATTGTGGCATTTGTTCTGTTTAGTCGATGGAAACCTGCTTGAGCCTAGATATAATCCTTAGATTGTTGAGCATGTGAAACACGCCGTGAATCAACCTATTGATAAGCTCCTTTAGCCTCATACTAACTCTTAGTAGAAATCATTAGTTTGCTGTGGCAGCATTGGTTACGCTTCAAATGATTGAACCGGTTTAGCATCCACATTGCTCTTTTGCGAGTGTAGATCTGACAAAGTGAGCGCGGAAGAACAAAGTTTGCTAGTCGTATGAGGAGAAGTTACAGTATCGGTTTGCGACAGAGCGTAGTACAAATGGAAAACTGAGCCTTGCCAACCACATCATCAAAACTCAGCGAAGCTGCAATGGCGATAGCGCAAGCCTACGCTGTCTTCTTTCCAGAACGCCCAGCCAAAACTAAAACACTACAGTGGATCAATCGCGTCAGGCGGCAATATGCGCTGCCAAGCCTGAAACAAGCTCAGCTAGCTCCCGCGCTGAAGGAATTGGTCGACGCAGATCTAATTGAAGCCACAATTGAGGGACGACGCGGTGTCACCGCTCGCGGCCCGGGAGCAAAGCTGGGCACAATAACACGCTTCTGTGCCGCTGCCGTGGAGAGCGGTGTAGCGCTCGGCTTGTTACAGGAACTAGATAACAACACCTACCAGGCACACCAATTTTCATACAGCGATCGTCTACCTCACTTTATCGAGCAACACTATAGAATCGCTGTGCTATCGGGGCAACATGAAAAGTATACGGACGCTAATTTAGCAAATGAATCATTGCTCTGGCTTATTGAACCCGCAGCCCTGCCCTATCTGCAACGCCTACCCGAACATCACCGTCAACAGGCGTGCGAAGCTGGACTGCGGTTTCTGATTGCTTCATGTCAGAACACTAAAGTATTTGCCAAATGTTGCCTGTCTTATGCACCGGATACAACGGCGTTATTGCCAATCATCGCATTTGCGCATGCGCTAAGTGGTGAGTTGGCCAAGGCCACCAACCTCATATCACAAGTATTAATGGACTCAACTGCAACCAAATCTGCTGTGGTTGAGGCCTACAGTGTTCAGTCGTTAATTCACACTATTAGAGGTGATAACGAAGCGGCCGTTGAATCCATTACACAAACGCTTGAGGCTGAACGACAGGGTACACGGAAAAAAATACTCTATCCTGCGAATACTGCTTTTAGTATCGCTATATTGGCGCTGCCACGCTGCAATTCAACAGAAGCAGATCAACTTTTCGAATCGCTTTTGGGTGCTCGGAAAAAATTGAAAATGAGCACCTATTTCGATCAGCTTTTTTTCATAGCCAAACAAGCCCGATTGCCAGAGACGTATATAAAGCCCTTCTACCTACCCGGCCCACCATCACTGGGTAGCGCCCTATACACTATCGCCAGTCGTTGGCATAGCGACTACCATCTGAGTACGGAAACCAACAGTAGCGACGCACGAATAGAGCATCTGTTGTATGTGTGCAACGAGAACGGTTTTGCCTGGCTTGCGGCTGAGTTGCAAAGTGTTATTGAAGCAATGCACGATGATTACAGCGGCCTTCACAAATACACTCAAGAACAAATAAAAAAATCAAGCGCTGAACGTCGACACAGGAAATTGCAAACGCAAAGTCTTTTAACACTAGTAAAAGCAGAAGCACTATGGGAATTTCAATTACGCACACTTGAGCAATTGGTTCCGAAAAAAACCAACAAACCAACAAAAACAAAAGAACAAGATGCCAGTACACGACGACTAATCTGGGTATTAGAGTCAGTCTCACCACTTCACGTGATTGCGTCACCGATTGAACAAACATTAGGAAAAAACGGCAACTGGTCCGCCGGACGAAAAGTAGCGTTAAAACGATTGAAGGAAACTGCAACTAAAATGCAACATTTGCTGGAGCAAGACACCAAAGCCGCTGCCACAATCGAAAAACTCACCTACGGATGGGATAGAGCCACGACTTACGAGACAAACAATCGAACGGTTTATCAGCTCATCGGACATCCCCACGTTTTCGACGATAAAGGTCAGCGCCTGAATGTGCAGGAACGAGTCGCCAAGCTGAGTGTGCAAAATCGTGTTGACGACTTTGTGCTGATGGTCGAACCGTCCGGCCACGAGTACCAGTATATCTCGGTTTTGGATACCCAACAAAATCTTGTCACAGTAACCCATTTCAACGCAGCCCAACGACGCATCTGCGCAAGCATACCGGTTGATGGCCTGATACTGCCGGTCGAGGCTGAATCCCGCATGCAGTCGTTGCTAAAGTCGCTATCTGGCACGATGGCTATTGAAGGTGATACGGCGGTATCATCTACTGATATTCGCGATGCTAATCCAACTCCACTGCTTGAACTTGATCGCATCAATGAAGAACTTTGTGTCCGAATTCGAGTAGAACCATTACCCGGTTCCAATACCTTTTTCGATGCAGGGATTGGAGGTGTGATGGTATACGTTCAAACGGAGAACGGCTCGGTAGCACTACAACGTGATCTAGTAAAAGAGCGCGATGCGGTACAGTCGCTTATAACCAATTCAGCGGTGCTTTCGCGTTTCTACGATGGTCGTAATACGCTCTACATTGAGGGATTGGATGCTGCGTTAGAGTTAATTTCAGAACTTGAAAACACCAATATTCGGTGTATCTGGCCGAAGGACGTCGCGTTCACCATTGAAAGAAAAGTAGACGCATCGCAACTGCACTTAAATATACGCAGTACCGACAACTGGTTCGCGGCCAGTGGAGAGCTTCACTACAACAATAACGACATTCTCAGCTTGGTCGACCTACTTGCGCGCATGAAAAATAAAGCTGAATCGCGGTTTATTGAACTCGACAAAGGGAAATATCTGGCACTTTCTCGATCATTGCATAAACAGCTCAATGTACTTAGAGCCTTCCAATCAAATTCCGAAAAAAAACCAGAGGATGTGCAAATACACCCAGTTGCCATGTTAGCACTCGATCCACTTTTCAACCTGGCCAAAACAAAAACGGATAAGAAACTCACCGGCTTGCGCCAAAATATAAAATCGGTTTTCAACAATCCAATAGCCGTGCCGAACACGTTGCAGGCCGACCTGCGCAGCTATCAATTAGAAGGTTATGAGTGGTTAGTTCGACTCGGTATGCTCGGCGCTGGAGCTTGTCTAGCGGACGATATGGGGCTTGGTAAAACCGTGCAGACATTGGCACTCTTGCTGTCACGAGCCGAAAAGGGTCCAGCGTTGGTAGTCGCGCCCACCTCAGTGCTTGGCAACTGGGCAACAGAGGCTCAACGTTTTGCCCCCTCTTTAAATATCACCGTGTACGGTAGCGATACAGCTGCTCGAAAAAATGTTCTGGAAAAATTGGGTAAATTCGATGTAGTGGTGATCAGTTACGGATTAATGACAAACGATAGCGAACAGTTGAATACGATTCACTGGAGCACGGTTGTACTGGACGAGGCGCAAGCAATCAAAAACGCAAACACACGTCGAGCACGCGCAGCGAAACTGCTTATCGCTGATTTTCGTATTATTACCACGGGCACACCGATACAAAATAACCTGATGGACTTGCACTCGCTGTTTAGTTTCATTAACCCGGACCTGCTCGGCTCACAGGCGGCGTTTCGTCGCAACCTTGCCATACCGATTGAACGTGATAACAGTGCACAGGCGCGCGCGCAATTAAAACAGTTAGTTTTGCCATTCATGTTGCGTCGGCACAAGAGAGACGTGTTGCAGGAGCTACCTGCACGCACCGACATCAACCTGAGTGTAACCTTATCGAGTGAAGAAGCCGTTTTGTACGAGGCGCTTCGTGAAGAGGCGCTTGAGGCATTGCACACTGCTGCCGAAAACGATAATCACGCACAACGAAAGTTCATCATCCTGACCTACCTGACCAAACTGCGACGCCTATGCTGTAATCCCAAACTGATTACACCTGATTGGACGGGGCCGGAGTCGAAACTGGAGCTGTGTATCCAGACGTTGCAAGAGCTGTTGAGCAACGGCCATAAAGCACTGGTTTTCTCGCAATTTGTCGATCATCTCAAGATTGTTGAACAACGATTGAAAACCACCAATATCCCTTATCAATATCTGGACGGCAGCACCTCGCAAAAGAAGCGCACAGAACGTATCGACGCATTTCAACGTGGCCAAGGCGACGTGTTTCTAATATCCCTTACTGCAGGTGGCACTGGCCTTAATCTGACTGCGGCTGACTATGTCGTTCACCTCGACCCATGGTGGAATCCTGCTGTGGAAGATCAGGCATCTGATCGTGCGCATAGATTCGGCCAACAGCGTCCGGTGACTATTTATCGCATGGTTACTGCAGGCACAATCGAAGAACAAATACAAAAACTCCATACCACTAAGCGGGACCTTGCAACATCAGTGCTTGCTGGAACTGAGAGTGCCGCAATCAGTACAGATGAGCTCTTGGCGTTACTACAGTAGCAACCTGGTAAAGCAACGTTGTCTTATTAAATAAACTCATTAAAAACGTGAATTCCAGACTGCTCGCCGCATATAAGTCACCAGACCTAACATTGCTCAATCAGATCACCGTTAAAGCCTGTTGATTCGCCTCACCACGATTTACGCAAGTCTGCAGTGTGCGGGTATTCGGGGTTTACCGGTAGTTCAGTAAACGGGTTCAGCTCACCCGTTGCTTTTGTGACATTAAAAAAGCCAGCCGTGCTAAAGCTATCTTGCTGTTGCTCTATCGAACTTGGTGTATGCACATCGTGTTCGAAACGCGACAAGCGCCTGGATTCGGCAACGTTCGCATTAACGGGGTAGTCTTCCGAGCTCCTTCCACCAGGGTGTGCCACGTGATACGCACACCCACCTAAACTGCGACCTTTCCAAGTGTCGATAACATCAAACACCAATGGCACGTTCACCGGCAAGTCCGGATGCAAGCAGGACGATGGTTGCCATGCGCGATAACGCACACCAACTACGTACTCGCCATGTTCACCCGTGCTGCGCATCGCTAAGGCATGGCCGTTACAGGTGATTTTATAGCGCTCGTCTGTTAGCCCTGTTACCCGTAATTGCAAACGCTCCATAGATGAATCGACGTAGCGCGCCGTGCCAGAGCCGGTGGCCTCCTCGCCAAGAACGTGCCACGGTTCAATCGCCGCTCGAAGCTCAAGCATAATCTCGCCAACGTAACGAGTACCGTACAACGGAAAACGAAACTCCCAAAACGCTTTCAACCAGTTCGCATCAAAATCGAATTGACTGTCGTGAATATCGTCAACGATATCCAAGAGATCTTTCCAAAGGTAATGAGGCAACATAAAGCGATCATGCAACTCGGTACCCCATCGAATTAGCTTACCTTTATACGGTTTATCCCAAAATCGGCTTAACAATGCGCGTAAGAGCAAAGCCTGAACCACACTCATTCGCGCATGCGGCGGCATTTCAAACGCGCGCAGTTCGACGATACCCAAGCGCCCCGACGGACTATCTGGAGAGTAAAGCTTATCGATACATATTTCTGCGCGGTGCGTATTACCGGTTAAATCAATGAGCAGATGCCTTAATAAACGATCGACCAACCAAGGCCGAGGCTCAGCATCGCTGTTCTCTTCAGGCTGGGGCAACCGCTGCAGCGCCATTTCCAGCTCATATAACGTCTCGACTCTTGCCTCGTCACAACGCGGCGCCTGGCTGGTTGGACCAATGAACATACCGGAAAATAAATAAGACAAAGCCGGATGGTGCTGCCAGTAAGTAATAACGCTGCCGAGCAAGTCTGGCCTTCTTAAAAAGGGGCTATCAGCTGGTTTTTCACCACCAAACGTCACGTGATTACCACCACCGGTGCCCGTGTGCCTGCCATCGAGCATAAATTTTTCTGCCGACAAGCGACACTCTTTAGCAAGTTCGTACAGCGTCTCTGTTTTATCAACCAATTCTGCAAACGTTCTGCTTGGGTGAATATTAACTTCAATTACACCCGGGTCTGGAGTGATTCTGAAATTCTTAAGCCGAGGGTCGGAAGGCGGTTCATACCCTTCAATAATCAAACGAGTGCCCAACTGACTAGCAGCACGTTCTATAGCGCCTAACAGCGTGACGTAACTACCCGCACTTCTAAATGGCGGCAGAAACAGGTACAGATCGTCGTCACGTACTTCAACACACAGTGCCGTGGGAAACACGCCCTTAGACTCAGTCTTGGTTTTTTCAGCAGACGGCTTTTTTAACTTCTTTGGGTCTGGTAAGGCATCCATCGGATTAAAAGCGTCTTCAGGATACGCCTGAACAGCCTCATCGTGCTGGTCGAACGGGTTTGGCAAACTATCTATGGGTAAACGTAAGCCTGCAGGAGAATCACCCGGTATAAGAAACACGTTGTCTCGCCTTGAAGGCCAAACACAGCTTATCCAGCCGTTAGCGGTATGACGCAGCGGTAGTAGCCATCCGGTCGGTTTGTCCAAACCCTGGCTCAACTTTCTGGCGAGCATCCACCGTTCAGTGTCATCACCCAATTTAAGCGATGCCAGGCTTGTGCCCTCTGGCAACATACTTTCAAGCTGAAGATGGTGCAACGGATCTTCATACAATGCCTGCACAAAATTTTCAGACAAGCCCAACTCGGCAACTAATACCTTCATAAAGGCAGCTACCACGTCGTCATCTATTTTTTTTCCGTCTTTACTATCACCTTGGAGAGCACCATCACCGGGCATGGCTAACAAATTGGCATCGCCCCATAAGGGCTTGCCATCTGTGCGCCAATAGCAGGTTAATGCCCAACGAGGTGTTGGCTCGCCTGGGTACCATTTGCCTTGAGCAAACTGGGTTATGCCGCCCTTGCCGTACGCCTCCTGCATACCTTTCATTAAATTGCTGGCAAGTGTGAGTTTGTTCTCTCCGAGGGCAGCGGTATTCCATTCATCGCTTTCCATATCGTCGATAGAAACGAACGTCGGCTCGCCACCCATCGTTAAGCGCATATCCTGTTGTTCCAAACGCTTGTCAACTTTTGCGCCCGATTTTAAAACCTGCATCCAGGCCTTATCAGTGAGCGGCTTGGTGACTCTGGGTTGCTCATCGATGCGTGCAACCGTGTTGCTGTAACTGAATTCGGTTTCACATTTGTCGGTGGCACCAGAAATAGGCGCAGCGCTTGATGGGGCTGGCGTGCACGCCAACGGAATGTGACCTTCGCCAGCAAAAAGCCCAGATGTTGGGTCCAAGCCTACCCACCCCGCTCCCGGCAAATACACTTCTGCCCACGCGTGTAAGTCGGTAAAATCTTTATCGGTACCCGCCGCACCATCGCCTATTGGCTTTTCATCAGGAGTAAGCTGCACTAAATAGCCCGACACAAATCGCGCAGCAAGGCCACACGCACGCAATGCCTCTACCAACAACCAACCGCTATCACGACAAGAGCCGCTGCGAATAGTGAGAGTTTCACCGATAGTCTGCACACCGGGCTCCATGCGCAGGTTATATGAGATATCTCTTTGCACGCACTGATTAAGCTCGACTAACCAATCGTTAATCGGCGCATCAAACGGTTTGTTTTTGGCTAACCAGGCAGCCATTAGTGGGTGCTTATCCATCGGTTCAAGATACGGACCCAACTCTCGTTTAAGCTCGGCATTGTATTTCACCGGGTATTGTTCAGCTTCGGGTTCGACAAAAAAATCAAATGGATTGATCACCGTCAAATCGACCAGTAAATCAACCTCTACGCGTAGCTCTTTTGTTTTTTCCGGAAAAACCAACCGTGCCAGATAATTGCCGAATGGATCCTGCTGCCAATTGATAAAATGCTCGCTCGGCGTAACACGCAGTGAATAAGACAGAATCTCGGTTCGACAATGTGCAGCTGGCTTTAGCCGTACAACTTGTGGTCCCAATGATATTGATCGATCGTACTGGTAGTGCGTCCAATGATTAAGAGCAACCTTAATACCCATGTTTATCTTTGTTCCTGAGTTTGTACTTGATCATTGTTAGCGGGTTCGTTTTTCTCCTGGACAGATTCTGGAGCTGGAAAAAAATGTGTACTAAAGTTATCGCTAATTTGTGATAAAGCGATTTGCAAGGAATCCAAAAATTGATGTAGCTCAACTTGATCCTTTGCCAACTGATGCACATCGGCTTGATCAACCTTACTTAACAACTGAGCAACCTGAAGCTGCAGGTCGTCAGTACCGGGTAAACGTTCTATAAAACCAGCCAGGCGTTGAATACAAAACCGAACAGATTTAGGGTGCTTAAGATTTTTAAGAACGAAGTTAAGCACTTCCGGTCCATTTATTGGCCGACGAGTTTCCGACATATACATTTGAAATGCTTTTAATGACTGAAGTATGGCAACCCACTGAGTATTCTCATAGGGGGTAAGGCTTTCCGCGTTATGATTTCTTATGAGGTTGGCCGAACGTACATCCAGAATGCGTGATGACATATCGGCCCGCTCAATAACCTGACCAATACGCATAAAAAGAAACGCTTCGTTACGACTCATACCACCGGCAGTTGCTCCCGATACAGCTAACAGCTGTAGCTCTACGCTTCGCAGAAAATTTCGCCGTTTCGCGTGTGTAACATTATTGTTAGATACATCTGCAGCTTCTAAACAAACCTGATTTGCCAGCTCATACATCGCCTTGGGAACAATAGAGCGACATGCTCGCAGGTTATATCGCACACCAGCTAACGTACTGGCGATTGAACTTGGATTATCCAAACTGGTGGTTAAAAACTGCAGAACATTTTGTTCAGTTAATTCATCAAAGTGTTCTGCAAATATTTGTTCAGTGCTGTTAATGGCAATGAGCTGGTACCAAGTGGGCGTGCGCTCAAACTCACTTAAATCCATTAACATTTGATCGTGCACGCTCATGGTGCGTGTCATACCTTCAGCGCGCTCAAGGTATCTACCTAGCCAGTAAACGTGGTTCGCAACTCGAGATAACATTATTACGCTTCCGGTTCACGCATAGCATCGGCATCTGCACGATCAGTCGTGTCAACTATCCAGGTGTCTTTACTACCGCCGCCTTGAGATGAATTCACCACCAGCGAACCTTCTACCATCGCAACGCGAGTAAGACCGCCCGTTGTCACATTCACCGATTCGCCCTGTAACACAAAGGGACGCAAATCGACATGTCTTGCAACAATCCCTTTTTCGGTTAAGGTTGGCGATGTCGACAATCCGAGCGTTGGTTGCGCAATGTAATTGCGCGGGTTCTGCTTAATCAATGTGGCAAACTCTTCGCATTGCTGCTGGGTTGAATGCGGCCCAACAAGCATGCCGTACCCGCCTGATTCGTTGGCAGGCTTCACCACCAATGAACTCAAATTGGCTAATACATGCTCGCGGGAATCTTCGTCTTCACAGCGCCAAGTGGGTACATTAGGGAGTATTGGCTCTTCATTAAGATAGTAGCGAATAATATCGGGCACATAGGTGTACACGACTTTGTCGTCAGCTACACCGGCACCCGGAGCGTTGGCGATGGCCACTTTACCCGCTTTCCACGCCCGCATAAGACCACGCGCACCAAGTGTGGAGTCGGCTCTAAACACGTCAGGATCTAAAAATTCATCGTCAACCCGTCGGTAAATGACATCAACTTTTTGAAAACCCTCTACGTTTCGGATGTACACACAATCATCATCGTCGACCACCAGATCACTGCCTTCGACCAACACAGCGCCAAGTTGTTGTGCAAGGAAAGCATGTTCAAAATACGCTGAATTAAACACGCCAGGTGTAAGTACACAGAGGACTGGTTGATAACTATCGCTCAGTGAACACAGCGTTTGCCGTAGGTTTTGAACATAGTCGTTTACCGGGAGCACAGTGCATTCCTTGAACACTTCAGGAAGCGTCCGTTTCATAACCGCACGGTTCTCTAGCATATATGAAACGCCTGAAGGCACACGCAGGTTATCTTCGAGCACATACAATATGCCATCGCTATCGCGCACTAAATCGCTACCACATATGTGCGCCCAAACGCCATGTGGTGGCTTTACACCGACACACTGCTGTCTGAAATTTTGTGAGCTGGCAAATAAAGCGGCCGGCACGATGCCATCTTTGACTATTTGCTGTTGATGATAGAGATCGTTAATAAAGTGGTTAAGCGCCTTGAGTCGCTGCTCCAGACCCTTGTGAACCTGATTCCATTCGCGACTTTCGATAATTCTGGGAATGATGTCAAACGGCCACTCTCTGTCGATATTACCCGCTTCGGAATAGACCGAAAAAGTAATGCCCATTTGCCGGATAGCAAGATCGGCGGCTTGTTTCCGCGCATTCAGATCTTCGTTGGACAGGCTGTTGAGATAGTTAAAAAGAGCAGCGCTGGCCAATCTCGGATTGCCGTTCTTATCAAGTAGTTCATCGTGGAAGTCCGTTTGATAATCTGACCAGCAGTTCATACGGTACATCCAGTAAAAATGTGTAAGTAGATTTGGCTAAGCCTATTTGTCTCCGGATATCATATAGAATGCCCCATCCACTCTACTGACGTCAACCGACACTGAAACGGTTTGACTACCACCCCCATAAACAACGCCCTTTAGTGGTGCAACATCGGCGTAGTCTCTACCCCACGCGGTTGTAACATATTGATTGTCAGGTCTTTTGTTATTAGTTGGATCGAAGTCAATCCAACCATGGTTTGGGCAGTAAACAGAATACCAGGCATGTGAGGCATCACTGCCTTGCAATTTCTTTTGGCCCGGCGGAGGCAGTGTTTCCAAATAGCCACTGACATAACGGGCGGGAATACCGGCTTCGCGTAATATCGCCAAAGCGACATGCGCAAAGTCCTGACAAACACCACGCTTGCCATCCCAGGCTTTCTGCGCAGTAGTAACCACGGTAGAAAAACCGGGGTCATACTCAAACTCGTCAAATATCCACGTCATCAGATTTTTCGAAAACTCGGCCACGGAATCGCTTTGTTTTTTTAACCGAGCAACCAAATCGGCGGTGCCTTGTAACCGATTAACATGCTGAGATGGCAACAAGCACTTGTGCGCTAACAAACCGTCTTCGCTCAAGTCGCTATTTAGCGATTGCAGGCTCTGCGAAAGACTCTCATCTGTTGGCAAAACGGTTGCTTCAAGTTCGCTGGTTTCGACTAACGACACTGACTCAACCACGCAATGTTCATGGCTCTCTTCTATGCTGAAGTGCGCCTGAGAATTACCAAAACTATCTTTCCATGTGTATATTTTTTCAGGCGTTGGTGCAACGCGCAACGAATTATTCAAGCATCGTTGAAAAGGGGTATCTCTTGGTATTACACACAATTGATTAACAGAATGCGATACTCTGCCGGCGTATTCGTATCGGGTTTCATGCCGGATTTGTAACTTCACTTTTTTGGCACCTGCCCGGTGGGTTCGTCTACCATATCGAAGCCGCTGTACAGAACTGTGGGCACTTCCGTGTGGGTAAAATACTGAGCCGATATGGCATTTGCAATGTCGTCGGGCAAATTTTCCATAACACTAAAAAATTGCGCTAACTTAGCCTTACTGCCGTCGCGCAGTATGTCGTTAGGGTCTAACAATCTTATTCTTGCCAACCCTTCTACTGAAGCTCTGATAGCAGGCTCATGATAATCTCGCTTTCGCCTTCCGGGCAGCAATTGTATTTGCGATTCAAGCTTTTTCAGCTGGTAGCCCAACGAGCGCGGATTAGTTTCATCGGTGACTAATAAACTCAACACTAAGGAAGGCTCAATCAATGATCTGTATCGGCTGCGGTAAGTCATGTCACTGCAAAGCACAATGAGCAAATCTTCCAGCGCAAAGTTGTTGTCTTGATAATCCGAAAATACATTGGATAGCATCGCGGTTGTTTGCGAGGTGCGCTCTATGCGTTTGCCAAGCTGCAAAAAACGCCAGCCATCGCCTTGAGTCATGTTTTCTCGCGCAAGCCCGGATAATGCTGCCAGAGAAAAAACCAACGCATTCAGTTTTTCAATAGCGGCATTCAAGCTAGCGCCATCAAGGTTCATGCTTGGCTGCATTAGAACATCAAAATCAGCGTGATAATCTTCAAGTGAATTAATAGCACGAAGCATATCGCGCGACAGCCGATCACGTACCTGTGCGGCACTATAACTAAGGCTTTCCAACGTATTGGGTATTGAACCGGCCATTTCTGAATCCGATAACAAGCTTATAAGCTCTTTGTCGGGATCTTTAATGAGCTTGACTTCCGCCTCACCAACAAAGCCTGGGCGAGTACCCGTCACAAGGGTTGTTGATCTGAGCAGCGCTTTTAATGATGCTTTTGACGAAGCTTCATCCTCGAATCGCTCATCTGATCTTAAATGCAGACACACGCCCAACAACACCCGCGCAGACCCTTCAATACGTTCCGCATACCGACCTAACCAGAAGAGGCTCTCCGCCACACTACTAGGTAATTCACCGTCTACAATGCTATAAGGCGAGGCGCTGGTATTTTTCTGGAGAAGCGTTTCATAGGGTACTGACTTATCAGACACGACCCATATATCTTTACTTGACTCCATATCCCGCAGTTTGCGCCGTGCTTCGCCCGTTTGATCATCAAGCAGCCCTAAACCACCTGGCATAACACGATACGAGCTACCGTTTTTCATTAGATAAACTCGCATAGTTAATTGTCGCGATTCAATCTGCGCGTTGGTCAGAGTCGGTGCTGATGATCGACCAATACGCTCTTGCGCGATGTAACGCTCAGGCCGCGTTTCTATGGCCGTTTTTAATTTAACCAAATCCTTTTCGGCCATTAACGACGGGTCTAGCAGTTCAGAGCGAGTATTGATATCGCGAAAGAGCAAATCAGTAAATCGTTTTTCCACCAGTTGCTTGTGCTGCGTATCACCAAGCCAATACGTTGGGGTACCTAAAAGCTCTATTTTTTCGTTGAGCAGAAACTCACACAGTTCCGGAAGCCATGCATTGAATGCGGGATTCTCAACAGCTGCTACACCAAATGGATTAACCACCACCACCCCGCCCTCGCGAACGGAGTGCAACAAGCCCGCAACACCCTGTGTGTTATTACCACTACCCGCTAAAGGATCGGTATCAGCGTCATCAATGAATCGAAAGATGACATCCACTTGCTGAAGCCCATCGACCGTTTTCAACCAGACATGCTTACCACGCACTGTCAGATCATTGATCTGCACAAGCGTATAACCCAAGTACTTAGAAAGGTAAGCTTGCTCATAGTGATAATGATGCGAAGCCCCGTATCCTAAAATAACGCAGCGTGCGCTGCTATCGACGTGATTAAACAGCAAGCCACGCATATGCTTGAAGTATTCAGCAACCCTGCGTACACGAGAGTGCCGATAAAGCCCCGGAAGCACGCCTGACAAAATGAGCCGATTTTCCAACGCGTAGCCGATGCCGTCTGGCGCTTGGCAAATGTCATCTGCGACGTACCACGCCCCAGAAGGCGAACGTGAAACATCGGCGTTGTATAGGGGCATGGAGTCGAACACAGGCACCCCAACCGCTGCCTCAACGAAGCCGCCGTGGGCAAACACCGCTTTCGCAGGCACGATGCCCGAGCTCAGCACTGTTTGCTCTCCATACAGATCTTTGAGTAATGCCGCCTTCAACCGCGCCCGCTGCATCAGGCCACTTTCAAGCACTTTCCAATCCGCCGCCGCCATCATCTGAGGCATTAGATCGAGCTGCCAAGGCCGAATACCTGCTTTACGGCGAATGGTGGCACCGAATGCCAGACCATTTTCTCGGTAGCGCCGCTGCAAATCTTGCTGGTAATGTGTTATTTGTTCAGGACTGAGGTGGCTCAGCGCAGTGAGCACTGGAGACCACGCCTCGTGCCAATTGCCATTGGCGTCGGTGCTCTCATTGAAGTCACTGGTGACTTGATTGACCATTGTCATTATGTAAGGCTCACAACTGCAATAATTTACTGGCTGGAATACGCGTAACTATAGGCCGATATCGGCTCAATGTCAGAGGGTATTAGTTTAGCCGATAACAGAATTGTAAATTCACGTAACGCGAAGAGCCATAGAGGGCAGATTTACCCTGGGTAATGGTGTTTGGAGTGGGGGTGCAAAACTAAGGCAATGTTAGCGATATAACGGCCACTGCCTTATTCATTATTAACTGTTCTAGTTACCTGAAACAAACCCGAAACTCTCTTTGACCAGGTCGAATACGACATTCAACTCAGCCTCTGTCGCAGGCGTGTAGATCATGACAAACCCTTCCAAGCCTCGCTTCTTTGCCGACCATGGATGGTGAATTGCCCAGCCGGCTTCTATGGCCTTGAGCGCTAACTCAGGGGGTAACGATGCGTGCAAACTACCATCAGGATGGACGTGGGCGAATTCGCGACCACGAATTATCGACTCAGGGCGAACCAGTTTTGTGTCATCTTTCAACCAAAAACCAGTCGACCCAGCCCGACCAACAATCGTGCGTCGCAATGCTACACCGGGCAGAGTCGACACCCGGTCTAGCAGCTCTGCCGTAATTTCTGGCACTACCTCAACATCAATTTGAATATGCGGAATACCATCGGTGGTGACGGGCCTGGGCGTTTCTCGTTTCGGTAACTGCTGAATTTCGGCCAAAGCCGGGATAAACCAGAAGGCAATCGCCGTAACGAAGGCTAAGCAATACCATTTTATTGAATATTTCATACGGTTTATCTCTCGGCTATGCCAATGCGAGTTCGGCAATTGAGTTGGCCTATGGAGTTGGGCAATTGAATTAGTAGAGACTATTTAGCGTTATAAGCCTGGCTTACTGCAAAGCTGTCTTCAAACCAATTCCACAATACGACTTTGCCATCACGTACTTTGGCACGCAAAGCAAACGAGAACTCACCAATTTCCTTGCCAGAGTGCGTTGTTATTCCATTCATTCTTCCAAAGACTGCAACTGTGTCTCCTAATGCGAATGCATCGGTATTTTCCCAGGCTGTCGTTTGAAAATTCTTGCCAAAAATAGGCAAGAAGGCCAATATTTCATCTTTGCCATTCCAGGGGCCTATCCACGGCATAGCACTGTCACCCTCGTTTTGCCAAACCATATCTTCGGCCATAAGTGATATTGCCGTGTCCATATCACCACTGCCCACTGCACCCATAAATGCCATAACGGTATCGAAGGATGCTTTGCTTTCAGAATCCATTTCTGCGGCTCTTGCACTCGTGCCAAACGCGATTAACAGCACCGCAACAACGAATGAATTTATAAATACTTTGCACTTCATTTTTTTCTCCTATACAGCAGCTTGACTGCCAAAATTGGGTAATTCGTATGGGAAATTACTTGGCTTTGAGCTGCTGCAGCGCACCTGCCCAATCTTCAACATGATAAGAACGAACAATCTTGCCATCTTTGATCGTGTGAATATCGATGGTAAGGATGTCAAAGCTCTTGCCCATACCATCAACACCAAACAATGGCCCATTTGGAGTACCAGTCGCACGGCTTCGCACCACAACTTGATCACCCTCTTCTATCGTTTGTTGCACTTCCCATTTAAGGTCCGGTATGAGCTTTGCGAAAAAACCACTAACCTGCCCTATGAACTGGTCACGGTTTTTACTTTCTCCAGAGTAATCACCAATGCTTTGCCACTCATCGGCAGTAACAGCCTTGAACGCACCCGCGGCTTTTTCTGAGGCGGGATTACTGAGAAATTCGTAGAAAGTCATGGCCACGGCTTTGTTATCAGCCATGACAACGCTGGTGAAAGAGAGCAGCATCAGTGCAAAGGCGGCGAAAAGAATGTTAAGACGCATTACGCTTTGTCCTTGTAGTTATTGGGTTAAGTAAAACCGACAGGCCACATCATGCGCAATTTTCGTTTGTTTGATAAGATAGGATAAATAATATTAACTGTTCGGATATTTTACACAATGCTCGACCAATTGCGGCAGATAGCCATTTTCGCCAAGACCATCGATCATGGTTCTTTTCGAGGAGCGGCCCGAGAACTCGACCTGTCGCCCTCCGTCGTCAGCCACCATATATCTCAACTGGAAGAGCATCTTGGAGTCGCACTGATATATCGCTCAACCCGTAAACTTGCGTTAACTAAAGAAGGCGAGCGATTACTGGCGTCAACACAATCACTTTTCGATAACGTGGAAGTGGCACTTTCTGAGCTCACGAATTCAGCTAACAGTCCTACCGGTGAGCTTCGGCTCACTACGCCTTCTATTCTTATAAAGTCGCCACTTACTGATAAGCTGGCGGCTTTTTCCATGGAATATCCGGGCATTAAACTAGTAATCGATTATTCAGATATGCGCAAAGACGTCATTACTGGCGGCTTTGACATTGCCATTCGAATGGAGGTGCAGCCAACGAAAACCGCTAATACTCGATCATTGTTTCAGGTTGAGCGCAGACTAATAGCGTCAACTGATTACTTGAAAAACCGACCCAAAGTGAAAACACCAGACGATATTGCTACCTGGGACTGGATTGAACTAACACCGGTTCGGCATGCAAAACGCGTGTTTAGAAAATCCGAATCAAAAGAAAAAACCATCAAGCCCGAATCACACATATCGGCTAACGATGCATTCGCCATCTATCACCTTGCACAAGCGGGTGCTGGCCTGGCGGTGGTACCTGCGTTTCTGGCTGAAGAAGGAGTGAGTTCGGGCGATGTTCAACACGTATTGCCGGAATGGAAATTGGACCCTATAAGTGTGTACGCAACTTGGCCTTCGAACGCACCAAAACACGGTTTAATTAACCTGCTTATCGATGCCATCAGCCCGAATCAGTCACTTCGGTAGAGCCCGAACGAATACCAAACTGCACTTTACCAAACGGCCATGCGCACAGATAAAATTGCTTTCAATGCATCAGATCGGAGGAGCCGCGCGCGCTGTCATCAAGTGTGCAGCAGTGACTCTCTCTCGGTGAATCATATACAGCCCGGCACCAATAATAATGGCAATGCCCATAAGACTGAGGGCATTTGGGAAATCGTGGAACACGAGGTATCCGAACAAGGTTGCCACTGGTAACTCGAAATACTGCAGCGGAGCAAGCGTGGCGGAAGGCGCTAACGAAAGCGCGTAAGTCATCATCATGTGGCTCACTGTGGCGAAGAATCCAGCACCAAATAACCACACCCAGGCAATGCCTTCTGGCCAAACCGGATCAAATAAATCAGAACCAGAGCCCTGGGCCAGCAACAGTACAGGTATGCAAAACAAGCTGGCGATCAGGCCGGTATGGAATTGCAACGCAACAGGATGCATTTGGCGTGACAACCCTCGCGTTACCAGAATGTAGAAAGCGAAAGCGATTGCCGTACCAAGCGGGATGAGCGCCACTGCGCCAAACGCTGCAAAGCTCGGTTGAATAACGAACAGGACACCAATAAACCCGACAAAGCAGGCCCCCACGCGGCGAGGGCCAACATCTTCACCTAAGTAAAATTTACCCACCAACAACACGATAAAAGGCGCCACGAACACGATCGCTAGCGCATCAGCAAGAGGCATCACGCGTATCGCCGTGACGAAACAAAAGGTGGCAAAAAGCAACAATAAAGCGCGAGAAATCAAGGGCAACCATTGACCACGCGATACGCGCAGCGATAACCCCATGACCCAGATAAACGGCGCCATTAACACGCACTGCACAACAAAGCGCGCCGCAGTAATCTGCCCAACCGGCACGCTGGAGGATGCAAGCTTTGCCGCCACGTCTAGCAACGGAGCGGTTAAGCAAAAACCCAGCATCAGCGCGACACCTGTGAGAATGTTGTCTGTCGAGGGCGCTGAAGTGGTTGCGTTTGTCTTGGCGTGTGTCATGGCGAGTGTTCGCGCTTATTCCGGAACAAGTTCCATGATGAGTTGATCGATTAAGGCTCGACGCCTAACAATCATTGTCTCGTCGACTGCACGTCTTTATTCGTGCAGAACCGATGTTATCAGAACTCCCACAAACGCGCGCCAAAGACTGACACCGCGACGCCCGTTTTTTTCCATTTTGAGTCATGCCATATGTTATTGCAGCTCAAACTCCACTGACCCAATAAAGTTATCTTGCTCAGTTGAATCAAGGACAATCTGAACCGTGCCAGACGATGCCACGGTAAATGTTCTGGAACCGAAAATAGGCAAGCTTAAGGCATCATCAGGCGGTTGAATAAAGGGTGCACCTGATAACCCTGAAATCGTATTTCTTTGTGTAACAATCACAGTATACGATTCACCAGCGACAGCCTCGAACGTTGCAATAGCACGCTGCCCCAATGTCGTTAACGCCAAGGTAAACGTATCACCTCGATTCACGCTAATAACGGTATCGTCAGCAATAGATACAATACTTATGGGGACTGTGCCAGTGAAGTCAGCCGCTTGCAGCGTTAGCGTGTAGTCTCCCGCTTGTGCCGCAGCAAATTGGGTGTCTGCCTCGAACGCGCTGGTTGATGCTACCTCGTTGTTCTGCGGATCGGTCACCGTTAATATACCTGAATTAACACCGCCATCGCGATCAACATAAATACGCTCACCTTCCAACACAGTAAAGTTAACACTGGCTGATTGGCCCGGCGTGTCGATAGTAAAAGAGAATTCCCGGTTAAAACCAGCATCGATGATGGGTGAATCACCAACGTTAAGAGCAGTAAACGCGTATTCGGTACCAGCACCTGGTAAAACTCGAATGTGGTAAGGCGTATCCGAATCGGTGGCAATAAGTCCCAGATCGTTACAGACCGATCGACTTCGTATCACCGTATTCGAGGCATTTAACACTTGCCATTCTCGTTCACAGCTCTCGGTTTGATTTGATTCGATAAATAGCTTTCCACTTGTCGTTATGGGAAGCGTTGCACTTAGTTGCTCAGTGGCCAACAACGTACCTTCTATTACCGTATCCAATGCGATTAAACCAAGCTCGGTCCGAGCAGACTCGATTAAACGAAACGCGTAGTCGCCTGTATCACCACCTTGACTAAACACGGCAAAGTTAACCTGCCCTTGGGGCAGTACAAGCGGCGTGCCACACACAGCTGGAAATGCCGACGTCACACCCTCTTCCCGTTCCACCAACAGACTAAATGGCTGCGCAGCAGAGCACGGTGAATCCCATTGAATCATTCGCTGATTACTGCCCGCCAAAACCGTGGTATACCGATCAATCTCATTGCTATTACTGAGCCGACCAGCAGCGGGCACAGGCTGTAACGCAGATACAATGGCATCATTGGAAAGCGCGATGGCACCCGTTAAGTCAGCTGACAAAGAGGCAGATGAAACAATACCCGTAGCTCGGCCATTGAGCTCTGCAGCGCTCACGAAGAGTTGTTCATCGCCATCAAATAAAAGATCATAAATACAACCGTGCAACAAGAAACCCTGCGGCACACCTGCGTTAATGCATTGCTCGGCTATATCCTCCCGAGATTCAAGAGAGGCAGTAGCAACAGACGGTACTGAACTAACCGAAATAGCACCATCAACAGCAGGATCGAATTCACTGTTGAATAACGATGCGCTGCCCTGACGTAACCAACTACTCAGATACTCGCCGTATAACTCAGTGCTGTTATTGATATCAATAGAGTTGCCTGCCGCTGTTTGGAAATCATTATCAGGAATGCCGTCAAAGTTACCCAGTAAACCTGAGACTTGCCCGCGCATTGATTCATCCAATACCAGCTCAAAAACATTGCCACTACTACTGACCAGCAAATCTATTTTTCCAACGATGCGCACATAAATATGCCGTCTAAACCGTTGTACGAACGACCCGTTGTCATCCAGATCGATCCAGCCACCGATGCTGATAGGCATATCAACGCCATTGACAGTCACCACATCGTCTATGCCGTCTGCAGAGAACTTAAGCGATGGATCGATCGGGTCGTTGATGACAACGGTCGTCTCATCGATACGAACCGCGAACGCCTTGATTCTTGACGGGATGGCATTGGGGCTTAGACGAAATTGCCTTGCCTGAACCGTTAGCCCGCCACCGTCTATATACACATAATCGCCTGCGCCTTGAAAATCGTAGCCAACGCCATCGTGCGTGACTAAATGTGGATCGCCCCAACCGAACGCCGGTGCGCGAGCAGGTGCAGATTGAATGGGTGAAGAATCGTAAGGCGTATTGTCTCTTGGAGGCGGGTTAATCGCCGGTATGATGCAATCGCGCATCACATCACTGGGAGTGGGACTAATACCATTCTGCACACCTCCTGCCGCACCGAGGATTTGACTAAAACCGCCTAAAACCTGATTGAGCAACTCACCGCCAACAGCATGCCCAACAATGCTTCTAGGATTACAATTAATACCAGCATTAGATGGCGTTGGTATCGCAACGACTGTTGCGGACGCTAACAGCAGTAAACCGCTAAACCGATAGCGCAAGCATTGAGTCGACTTTATCATTGCGCTATCTCCCTGATTGTTTGATTAAAGGTTCGCGTATCCACAACGCTTTGGCGTATTCCATTGATGTACAGTTCATCTTCAAGGCGTACCGATAACGTAATATCTGCCGATTGCATAAGCAATGATGGCAATGTATAGACCGCATCCATCGTTCCACTGACGGTATATCGCTGCTCACTATCAGTACCAACATCAATCTCCTTGGTAACCTTAACCGAGCTATCGTTAATGGCAGTGATTGTCGTCACCGTGGTTGAATTGAGAAGATCAAAACTATTACGCTCAGTCCAAGATGCGCCATTACCAACGGCATACTCAGGCACAGAAAGATTAAACGCGGGCAGGTTCAAGGCATCGAGAATTAAAACATCGTAGATATCGCGTTGGGGCTCAAACTTCATTTTTTGCCCCTGTAAATTCAGCGTGTCTTTGACTTTAAATAGCGGCAAGTCGGACAGTTCCAGATCTTCGGGAAGCAGCGAGAGCAGTTCAGGGATAGCGGTTAGCCTGAACTCATCATCGATTCTTGCGAGCGAAACCGCAACAGACACAGCGCTTTGTATGTTCTGTGATTGCGACTCGCCAGCTGCAACAATGGTTTGATCACTCATCGTATTCACGCTGAGATTAACCGATGCGGGCCCGGTCAGCTTTAACAGTACTCTGGGTTCAGACCCTACACTATTGCTCTCGTCGGTTTGATTGTCAATTGCGGTATCGCTTGAACCACCACCGCAAGCAACCAGTGAAAGCGTTAGAGAAATCGCCATAATAAATGCTTGAATGGATTCACCCACCTGGGTAATCGCACTTTTTGACATGGCGACTAACTTACAGTACCTGTTTACACATGAATATGGAACGAACGCCATGTGGATTCCTCTAAAAAAATACCTGTCCAAAGTAAGGCATCAAAACCATAAAGACTAAAGGAAAGCGCTACTCATTGCCATAGTACATTGCGTTACCCAGTTGGGTAATTAACCATTGCCCAACTAAAATGCTAACGTGTAGAAACTACCCTGTTTCTGTACCCGCCATCGCACTCTCGTATTGCTGAACATACCGTCCATTCACTCAGGCTGCGATCGATAGAGACAACGTGACAACTGCATTGGCTGTAACTAAGTTCGCGGATCTCGCGCAACAGCAGAGGAGGACACAATGCGCACCCAGGACTTAATTGTTGAGATGAGAAGTGGCATAAACACTATTTTGAGCATTGGCAAGGCGACTTGCGCACCCTCCGTGTTTGTTACTCGTCACTACTGGCTTGATATTCTTTAACCCGACAAACCAAATCTTGCAGCTCGGGCTCTTCAAACCCAAGTTCATGCATCTTTTCAGACAATTGAAATAGATAATCGCAATTTCGACCCAGTGGCCCTTGCGCGATGGCTATAGCGCGAACGGTTTCATTGATCGACAGGTTATCAACAAACCGATGGTTATCTTTATCGACAACAAAAGTGAGTGTTTTAAACGTATTTTTACTATCAACACACTCTGCCTCTACCCAAGTCGGTTTATAGATGTAATGGGCCATTTCTCGACGAAATAAAACATCGAGCTCTGACGCTGCATTACTTGCGCTAACACGAAAAGCAACGCCGTTACAGCATTCACCTTCCACCAAGCCCATCATAAGCCCGGGACATTCCACAGACCCTCGACTCAACGTTGTCCAGAAACAGAACTTTTTCTCGTAGCCTTTGATGCTACATCGTCGTTGTTCATCGTAATTCAAAGCAGGGTTCCAGATTAAGGAACCATAACCAAATATCCACAGCTCGGCGTCGCCCAGATCACTCAAGGTTTGTTCGACGAGCGCCGCACGCTGATCATCAGACATTCGATCAATGTTGTTCTGATTATCATGCACAAGACGCTCTATTTCGCCGTTAAGTAGCGCTTCTCTGGTTAGTATTGATTTATCTGGCATCTGTGTGCTGAGGAAATGAACTATTGTTTGCGTGACAAACAATATAACCTATTCGGATGGTGGTTCTTACGATTTTTCTGCACCAGCACTGCCTATTATTCCTGCTCGAGTATTCGTTTTACGCCGCTGATGATACAAACCCTCCCGCAACGGGCCATGATCTACTGTGTTTAATACTCAAAATCTTCTGCGTCAGCGCACTCAATGACATAGTCTTGCGAACAGCCAATAGAAAATAGCGAAACGCTAGCAAAAAAATGCGGCATATCACTCGTTTACAGTAATCCTACCCCGCGAATTCACAGAGTAATTCATTTATCGATATCCATAATTAAGCTGACCAAAAGCGATGCCGATATTCGATTCAAGCGTTCAAATCGGTTTTCAGGGCATGGCTTGGTCTGTTCATAAAAAAACTCGTTCTACGAGAACGCTTTTCGCATTGTCTATTTGTGCCGCTCTCGTCGCCTGTGGCGAAGGGCCCGTAGATACGGTATCGGGCAATTTGGTAAACGAGACAAATACCGAGGCACCCTCACCTTCCAGCAACGAAACACTCAACCAGCCACCCGCAGCGGCTATGCCCGTGAGTACTGCCGCATCCTACTCCGTTGCGGTTCCAGATTATGGCATCGTTGAAACGAGTGACGTAGCAGCACCTGAGACGATCACGACAACCACGCTCGTCACGGATTCTCCTGAAATTGTAGAGTCTATTCCAACTAGCGCTAATCCTGAGACTATCGATAATACTAGCGCCACCGATCATAATGAACCCATTGAGATAACGGTTCCCACTGATACGGGTGAAGCCGATAACAGTGTGGTTGAGTTGATACCAGAGAATCCTGAAGAGCCGGTTTTGATCGACCCGATAAACCAACCACCTTCTATCAGTGGAGTAGCGAGCGCATCAGCTGATGTTGAATCAGACTATGAATTTCAACCTTTGGCCAGCGATGCTGATAACGATGTTCTGCAGTTCAGTGCTACCGGTTTACCCGACTGGATGACCATCGATTCCAGCACAGGAAGGCTGCACGGTAACCCCGGTTACGAACATGCCGGAGATACCGTCACCATAAGCCTGTCGGTAACCGACACAGAAGGCGCTGTTGCTGTACTGCCTGAATTCAATGTAAGCGTTATTGCAGACCCCATAGAGCTCGCTCTGCACACAGGCGATGTGCGCCCAGTTGTAGATGAAGCGGCTATCGTTGCGGCAACACTTGCCAGCATTGAAGATGCGCAACAGATTCTGGATGATGCTGTGTACGACATCTTTAAGCTATCACCGGCTGATACTGAAAGAGGAATCGACGAGCCCTTAACAGGAATAAGCTGGGCACCCACTCATGATGCCGCGTTATTAAGCGCTACATTCGGTTTAAATCGGTCTGTTTTGAATACAAACGCGACTTTTAAACCGGGTAATTCGGTGCACAGTCGCGACTTGGCTGTTATTGGTGAAGATACCGCCAGGTATATGGTTATGGGTGGTAACCCCATGCGCAACTACCGAAGGCGATCAAGCTCGATTAACGAGCCAATGCATGAGTTTCTTGAAAACAGTGTCGAGTGGCTGGTGCAACGCAACGATTTTTCGGAAACACCATTAAATGTAGTGATTGCTCAAATGGACGACAGCTACTACTTCCCAGACGAAAGAGCAGTGCGCCAATGGCTTGATGAGCGTTACACTGATCAAGTCACCTATAACGCCAAAGATACCTGTGACGATTCAAACCTGTCCGGATGCATCACGGCAGATACCGATTTGTTGATTATCTCTCAACTACACACAAAAGGGGTTGACCCTACTGACACTATAGCCGCTGTGTCTGCCGCGCACGCACAAGGATTACCCGTGCTGTATTTACATCACAATGGCAATCTTACCGATCTTGGATCTGCCCTTCTACAACTGTTCAATGTCAATTACGAGAAAGACAATTACTGGCCAAAGCTTGCCATCGAGGATTTTGAGAAAACTCCGGACACTGACGTTTTGCCAGAGAATTTCGCGGCGATAAAAACACTGTTGCAACACCTGCAGAATCAGGATTACGGATTCGACTGGAATGAGTGCGACAAAGAGGATTGCAGCAATGTTTCCGGTTTTCAAAGTGAATTTCAAGCTGGCGCTGATGCGGTAAGATCGCTTTTTACCTCTCTTGACGAATCGCGCACCGACCTGTTCAGCCATGAGGGTTACCGTGTTCAAAAATTATTGGCGTTGCTCGGAGATTTTTACCGGCAGCGCACCGTTTTCCCGATGGATAAATTCAACACTGCGCAGCACGAATTCTTAAGTTCATATTTTGCAGACCATGCGGTGTATAACTATCGTAAGGTCAATCCGGTGCAGCCCGATATGGGCAACTTCAGTCGCAGCGATTTTACTCACGTTACCCCCATCGATAAGTCAGTTTCACTTATCAGTAAAAAATACTTTCGCGCAGCCGGTGTCTATGCTTTACCGGGGCAGACTGTTTCAGTGACTCGTAATGATACAAGTGATCTGACCGTAAAGATTCGAGTGAATACACTTCGCTCCGGTTCTACTCACCAGTGGGCCGAAGATGGCTATAAGCGGCCAAAATTTCTGAAATCAGCGAGCATGGAAATCGACAACGGAGAAACCATTCGATTTACGTCACCTTATGGTGGGCCGCTGCAAGTGGAATTCAACAAAAATGATTTGCCAGTGGAACTTCAGTTCAGCAATGTCGGCGAGCATGCTTACTGGAATGGTCCTGAGTATGACAATAGCTTTACCGCAAAGCTTACCGCCGACGAATTCGATTGGGCTGAGTTGATTACCCCCGGATTTCAGGTGCATTCCACGCTTGAAAAAATGCGCGACTCAATGAGTAACGACGTAGTGGCCAATGGCGTGGCCGCCGATTTGGCGGCTGCCTCAACACGATACATACACAATTATCCGCATGTACTCGCCGGATACACCGGTCCCGGTATTGATGCTGTTGATGAAATACACCAGTTCGCTGCGGACAAGGGGTTCAGCATTGATAACATTGATCTGGTTAAGCATATGAATGCAGACCAAGCTACCTGTGGTTTTGGATGCTCTGGCAACCCGTATGATGCTTACTGGTCGTTCAATCCATTGGGACATGGAGATCTTCACGAGTTAGGCCATGGTCTGGAACGCTGGCGCTTTCGATTCGACGATTGGCCAGTGCATGCGAGTACTAACATGTACTCCTACTATTCCAAGTCACGCTTTTACAGTGAAACCGGCAATGAGCCGGTGTGCCAGAGTTTATCGTTTGAAGAGCTTTATGGTCATTTACAGACAAGCTTGACTCAAGCTGATCCAGCCAACTATGTACAAACTGCTGTCTGGGATAAAAACAGTTGGAAGTACGGAGCTACGATGTTCGTACAGATGCTGATGTCTGCACAAGATAGTGGGGCCTTGGATAACGGTTGGCACTTGCTGTCCAGACTGCACATCCTGGAACGAGAATTCAATCGAGCCACCAATGACAAACATGAGTGGCTGGCAAAACGTGACAGCCTGGGTTTTAGTCAGTACACGGCTATCGATGCCAAACTGTTGAATCAGAACGACTGGTTACTCATCGCAGTATCTGTCGCTACAGGATTTGACTATCGTGACTATTTCGATGTCTGGTCGCATGACTATTCAGCGCACGCTGCAGCGCAAGTGGCCTCGCTGGGCCTGCCTGCTCAGCCGGTTTTTTATTATGTCAGCTCTGGAGAGGGGTTTTGTAAAGGCGAAGGCTTTGATGGCCGGCGTTTACCAATCGATACGCTGAGTGTGTGGCCTTTACAGACGGAGTTGTAGACCATCTGGCAGATCAGGCATCTGAAAATTCAGACCAGTCTCCGCCATGAAAAGGCCAACGTGTAAGGCAACGAACAGAGTTTATAAGTGCGCCCAATCGCCTGTGACTGGTCACACTCCATTTATATCTGAGGTGTTTTGGCGTTGATGGATGGTGACATCGCGCGCAACTCACTTAGTACTATTGCCCTTGCGGCTTTGTCAAAAAATTCCATGTAGCAGGCTTGTGATACTCGGCTACGGCCAAACTCTACCTGCATGCCTCTAAATTGCTTGTTCGGGTATCTGCGATGCGAATGACACTTCCGAACGCCATGCATCGGATTGATTGCCGAGCCCAAAAGCTGTCCCCGAAAACAGCATTAGCAGTGTGGTTAAACAATCAGCGTGGGGGCGTTTGCTTGCTACGCTATTTTTCATCTCTTAGTTACTTATTAAAAATACGCAGGTACCACCCCCTGCCTACTTGTTGATGCCGAGTAGCAAACTAGAGAAAAAAACCGCAAACAAAGCCACAATCAAATAAATCGACAATTTTCGATGAAAAATAATCTTCTTCACGCGCTCCTGATCGGCTACCTCAAACTGATAGACGTTACTCTTAAGCCATGCGATTTTTTTTGAAAAACCTAATTTCTCTGTTCCATTGTAAACCCGCTTACAAACCCCGCGAATCAACATTTCCGTGTAAATTAAATTTATAAATTCAACGCAAAATAACGCCAGAATAAGTACGCCGACCAGTGTTTTCATAATTGAGCAACTCTGTGCTTAAACTTTCACTCTGAGCAAGTATGCCGTCCGACTCGTTAGATATGTTTGCTAAGGCGTAGCCAAAATCCAGATCTGCAAACTGCATCCGGACCACGTGAGACCAATTGCCGGTGGGCCGCCGCGGCTATTGAGGCCGCAACTAAAACCAACGCCGTGCACGTTTAGAAACTGAACGAGTTATAGCTGAGCGTGTACCCTGGCGTGATACAACTAAGCACTTGCTCACCTGCAAAATTAACACTGGAATTTGACTCAAGGTCGACTAATTGAAACTCAACGTTATCGCCCAGAAATTCGACATTTTGAGCATCGTTGGCATTCACGATTAGCACGCTTTTCTCCTGATTAAGAAAGTTTGCGCCACCTTCAGCACTATTCACTGTTTCGAAGGAAATATTCCGAACACTCTCACGAGGTGTTTTTGTCGAAGAACGCACAACCGCAGTATAAGACTGAATATCGATGTTCTGCGAATCATCGGGTTCTTGTAAGCTGAGTTGTTTGAAGGAAAACAATTTCGTTATTTCCTGTTCATCAACAATTGCACGCTGCATTTCATCTTGCTGCACGTACGCGCCATCGACAACCGCTATTGTTGTCTTTTCAAACGAAGCCTCAATATTGATATCCCTCAGTTCGTTATCCGCCTCATATTCCCTGACCGATTCAAAAGACCCCGACAGCATGACGCCGTCGACAACACAATCATTTAAATCATGACGCAACTTTACAGCCCGTGGGGTGCGCGGCTCTGTGAGTACAGAACTGTACTCACCGCCTTCGGGACATTGCAGGCTAAGTGATTCACTGTAATCTTGCCTTAAGCCCTCTTTTTTAAATCGCGATACGACGCTAGCGTCGATACCGCCTTCACGTAAATCTGTAACGCGCTTAAGCACGTTTAGCACACTCAGAAATTCACGGGCGTTCACAGAATCATACACTCGAGCAAACGGCTGGTTAGTGAAATCCGCAGAACACTGATTCGCTTCAACTGCCCTGGCTTTTGGTAGTGTAAACGTCGCAGATGACGATAACCGAAATGCAGCTGCCTGATCACACGGTTGTGGTAATGCCTCCTCACCATTTAATCCCAGACTTACGCAAGTGGTACTGGAACGCTCATCGTTGTGACCCACAGCAACGATTTCAAGTGGGTACCTTGTGTCCGCGTCAAGGTTTGTCATATACCAGCTACTCACATACCCTGCAAACGCTTCTCCATCGCCTCGCTTGACCTCATATTCACGAATATTCTGAGGATTGGTAGTGGGATGATCCCACAACAACTCACCGGATGTATTGGAGTAACGTTTGGTACGCACATTTATCGGAGCAGATACAGTCGGGGGTACAGAAATAGCATCATCGATGCGCCACACCTTAACGTAATCAATTAAAACGTGATCTTTGTCTTCAAGATCAAGATCTAATCCGGCGTTATCCTTAACAGCCAGTTTTTCCAGATTACGTTGTAAGCCAATGTTCTCTCCAAACAATCCTGAGTCTGCTGGAATTGCCGGCAGTTGCTCCGCTACGTGTATAGCCTGGTTTCCCGCCTGTACTGTTTTGTGTACACCTGAATTCATCTCACGACTCAAAATCAGGTACATAGGAACTTGAGGTACCAGCTGCGTATCCATCACAACCGGCCAGCCATCAACGAACCAAACCAGTTTGTCTGTGTGCCAATAGAGTCCGATTTTATGCCAGCCGTCGCTGACAGCGCCCTCGGCAAATGCATCGGTCACATTCACGATGGTCCGGTTATTGGATTGGTCGATAAATTCCACACCTGCCGGAACATTCGTAACCTCATTACTGGTTGTTCCGGCGTCTCCTGCCAATACCTTCATTAATAAACCATTCTGGTTAGTTTCCGGGCGAGCCTCAATTTCATAAATATCAACCTCAACGCCGTCAGCCGCACTCGCGTTGTACGGGTCTTTTGGAACAAAATGACCACCCTCTACCACGCCTGGCATAAGCCAGAATGAATGGCGGTGCCCCCCCATGTTCATATTCGAAAAGTTAACCCTGATTTCAAAATAGTGGCCTGGTGCCCAACGATGTGTCGGTGCTTCAATCGCTCTATTGGATTCACTTTCAAATGCCAATGAAGTAAAAAAAGATGTGAACAACCGGTAGTTGCCAAAGTCGACTGTTTCGCCGGCACCATCACCGTCCGGCTCAAGATAGGGCTGAGCCCTTAAAGGGTTATCCTGAGTTTTGTCAATTAGTCCTCGTTGAACTAATTCTCCGTTCACTACAAACGCTGTTTCATCCAGAAAGCCATTATAAAATCCAGACCAGCGCCTACCAGGCCATTCATCTCCGTAGAAATCCGGAACCCCGGATTTATGATCTTTATGTGTTGTTAATTGCTCCCGCCGCAAATTGTCGTTGTTGGTATTGATATCAGATGCATTAAATTCCTCACCATAGACCTCAACATAATTGTTATTGCCGACTAATGCATCGTCGTTAATACACGGAAGCGCATGGGATACACAGGCGTTCGCAGTCGAGTATGAGAAGAATGTTATAAGTGCCAGCGCAATAAGAGCTGGATATTTGGTTCGGTATTTGAGAACGTTCTTAATCGCGAATGTCATTGTGTTCTTCCGAAGGTAAAAACCTATTAGTCGTTTCGGTTTATCCGTAGAATATGTTCGCACCGACGCTCCTCCAAATTGCTTAGCGCCTTATAGACGATGATTATTCAAACACGATGAATTTACATCACCTGAACGGGTGAGCAACGAAAGCCTGTCTTGGATTTCATGTCAATATTTGTCACAACACGGCTACTACGTAATACCAAAAAATAGCTGTGTCGAACTAACTTGCAGGATTTAATCGAAGTCCAATGAGTAAAGTGAATTAGACCGCACCCTTAACTATCCCACACCACACGAAAGCCCATGTGCGTCGTCGCGCTATCTATTGAATTAGCAATTCGCGCCGCAATTCGATACCGATAGCAATAAGTTTTGTGGCAAAGAAAAGAACCTCCCTTGGCAACTTTCATCACGTTGGGCTGAGCACTTTTCTTTGGTTCTGGCTTTGCGAATTGAGCTGGTTTGCGATATGAATCCGCTGTCCAGTCCCATACGTTACCAACCATGTTAAACAAGCCATACCCGTTCGGCTCGAACGACATAGACGGTGCGGTGGCATAGTAACCATCTTCGCTTGTATTAACCTTTGGGAAACGTCCTTGCCAGATATTGCAAAAAAGATTCTGCGTTTCAGAAGGTTCGGCATCCCCCCATGGAAAACGAACATCACCCAATCCACCACGTGCCGCGTGTTCCCATTCAAGCTCTGTTGGCAATCGCCCCCCCACCCACGATGCATAAGCAGTGGCATCGTTCCACGAAACGTGTACCACTGGGTGATCGGGCAGCTCATTCACAAGGGTACATTTTGGCCCGGTAATGCATTGCCACGACGCACCGTCTAGCCTATGCCACCAAGGTGACCCGGGTACACTTTGTGTCTGGCCCGCGTAATCAGGCACCTGATTCCAAAACACAAACGACCATCCAAGATGCTCGGCTTCGGTGAGGTAACCGGTATCAGCGACAAAGGCTGCAAACTCTGCATTCGTGATGGCACCAACAGACATGGAAAGCGATCGAACCAGTCCACGTCGCAACGGTCCTTCACCATCGGCACGAATTATGGGATTGTCTGTACCGAGCAAGCCCACGCCTCGTGGAATGGACACAGTTGCAGGCTTCACGGCTGTTGGTGATGGTTTAAAATACGACGGAATAAAGTCGGAAGGTTGCGGATTTTCTGGTGGGCAGCATGTCATGTTGGTGCTCGTAGTTTGAGCTTACCCGATCGGCAGAACAAACCAGCCAACCCCTTGAGCACTCAGTTTCATAAAAAACGAAAACCCTTCTCATTGAAACGATGCACCCGCTGAGCATCAGGCGTTAGATAGATGGTGCTTTGACTTTGGATTTCAACACTACCATCTGCACGAACCGTTAATGGTTCCGGCACATTATCCATATGAACACGCAAGAACGTATCGCTACCCAAATGCTCTGCAATGCCAACGGTGCCCTGCCACAAACCAGCTTCTGTTGAAATATTGATGTGTTCAGGTCGTATCCCAACGGTATGCGCACCGAGCTGATTAGCCATTGTCCCATCCAGAATATTCATTTTTGGTGAACCCATAAACTGCGCAACGAAAAGATTATTCGGATTTTTATACAGTTCCAGAGGGCTACCAACTTGCTCTATCTCTCCGTCTCTTAACACAACAATTTTATCCGCCATGGTCATGGCTTCAACCTGATCGTGCGTTACATAGATCATGGTGGTATCCAGGCGTTTGTGTAATTCAGTAATTTCAATGCGCATGCCGACACGTAACGCCGCATCCAGATTCGATAGTGGCTCATCAAATAAAAACGCTGCGGGTTCGCGTACAATCGCGCGCCCGATAGCCACACGCTGGCGCTGACCACCAGAGAGCTGTCCAGGTCGCCGATCAAGGTATTCGGTGAGGTTTAATGCGCTAGCGGCTGACTCTATGCGACGCTCCTGCTCTGCACGCGGTAACTTGGCCATTCGTAACGGAAACGCAATATTTTTTCTCACTGTCATGTGTGGATACAAGGCATAGCTTTGAAAAACCATGGCTAAGCCCCGTTGCGCTGGCGGCTTGCCGGTTGAATCTTCACCGTCTATTTCGATTGTGCCGCCAGAGGCATCTTCAAGCCCTGCGATAAGCCTGAGTAATGTGGATTTTCCACAACCAGACGGACCAACGAACACGACGAACTCGCCATCTTCGATTTCAAGATTGAGCGGTTTGATCACCTTCACCTCACCGAAGGCCTTCTCAACATTGATTAAACGAATGTGTGCCATTGACTACCTGCTCCCTTCGCGGTGCTGACCGCGTGCAGGGCTACCGGATGGTGGCGACATCATCGCCTGCTCGCCCTGTCGGCAAGCTTCCACAAAGCCCTGTGTTTTTAAACTGCTTTCCAGTCTCCATTTCAGAATTTCATTAATCATCCACGCACGTGTTTCTGCGTATTCAGCCGCGTCCCAAAGATTCACCTGTTCGTCGGGGTCTTTATCAAGATCGTACAACTGGCCAAAATCAGCATCAACGTAATGCACAAGCTTCATCGCGCCATCGCGGATCATTGTCATAAATCGAGTGCCGGTTAATAACGCATCGTTGGAATGTTCGGCATAAACCCGATTTCGCACAGCCTCTGCGTTCTGTTGATCATCGGTGGTTAAAAGGTAAGGTCGTAGTGAGGTCGCTTCCATCCACTCAGGTGGTTCAACGCCTGCATATTCAAGAATAGTTGGCCCCAGATCAAACAACGCAACAAGCTCATCAACACGCTGGCCTTCGGGAATACGACCGGGCCACGAAATCAGCGCTGGTACCCGAACCGTTGGCTCGTACATATTCCATTTTTGCGAATGCCCGTGATCTCCCAGACAGTCTCCGTGATCGGAGGTAAACACAACGATCGTGTTATCAAGTACTCCACGTTGTTGCAGCGCATCCAGAATGTCACCTACCTGCTTGTCTATCATGGTTACGTTGGCATAGTAGTG
>CAKZUP010000116.1 GCA_937922945.1 uncultured Granulosicoccaceae bacterium | reverse complement strand
TATTATTGGTTCTAACATTGTTGCTCAGCTTTTGCTGTTATGCAGCATTCCAATTCTCACCAGGCTCTATTCAAAGGAAGAGTTTGGTTTGTTTGGTGTGGGAACCGTAATCTCCATTGTCATGGCTACGCTCTTAACTCTCAGGCTAGAGCACTCCATACATGCCACAGCGTCATTTTCGGCAAAGGTTTACTGTAGCTGTTTGCTCGTTATCGGGATTATGTCACTCGTTGTTCTACTACCACTGAGTGTGAGTTTGTTCTACTTCGGGCCAGCAAGTTTGCACGAAAATTTGTGGTTTATCAGTTTATTCGCACTTGGGCATGCTGGTATGGCAGTGGGAACGCTGTATCTGAACGCGACACAACGATTCAAAATGATCGCATCGGTCAATATACTCATACCCGTCGTTTTTATTGTTGGTGCCATATTGCTATCGACAGTATTCGATGCAGCAAATCACCTGTTGGCTTGGCAGTCTGTTGCGTATTTTACCGGTGCGGTGGTATGTCTGTTATTAAACGCCCGCGCGATCAGTCTGTCTAATTTTGCATCTTTTCCAACGATAATCAAACGGGAGAGTGCCAGCCTGGCGTTTTTGACACCCTCGAGTTTAATGAGTATTTTTACGTTAAATTTGCCCGTTCTGGTCACGGCATTTTTCTATTCTGAAGCAGTAGCAGGGTTGGTTGTGTTGGCTCAGCGATTGGCTCGCGCACCAATCACCATGATTGGTAATGGATTAAATGAAGTACTCCGATCCACCATCCCTGCGCGTTCGAGAATCAGTGATACCTTTAATAAGGTATTTTTAATCAGTGCTATTTTGTCAGTCATCATGGTCGTTGTCACGTGGTTGGTTCCGGAACGCTTTTACCTGTGGCTCCTCGGCGAACAGTGGGTTGGCCTGAGAATGGTGTTGTTTGCCACCGTTTTCGGAGCCGTATTCCAGTTGATCGCTACGTCGGTGACGAGTTTACTCAGCAGTTTTGACAAAGTGAGCGAGTTCAAAGTCAATCTTGTGTTACTACTGGTCAGTCTACTGGCAGCATTAGCTGTTTGGGTTTTTAGTATTCACTATCTTGCGTATATCTGGTTGCAGATGCTGCTAAGTGCTGTCGTATTTATCATTGCATTTCGTATTGCGTGGAAACTTGCCGCAGGTTTTGCAATAAAACAGGCACAATGAATATGTTTAACAAGAATCAAGCTATTGCGGCAAGCGCGGTGTACGTGTAATGAATATCGTTTTTGTATTAACACGCTCCGATACGGTTGGTGGTGTTCAGAACCATGTGGTTGAATTGGCAGCTGCGCTTATCAAGGATGGTCACATTGCCACTGTGCTTTGCGGGGGTGACGGTCAATACTTTGAAAAACTCGCGCGGTATAAGGTCCCCAGTTATAGAATCGAACACTTATCAAACGCCATATCCATCGGCAATGATGTGCGAGCTCGAACAGAGATCGTTAATCATCTGAAAAAATTGTCGCCCGATATAGTGTCAACTCATTCAACAAAAGCCGGTCTTGTTGGACGCTTGGCTTGTCGAAAACTGGGTATCCCTGTTCTGTTCACGGCCCACGGCTGGGCTTATACGGATGGGGTTGGCATGGCCAAACAGGCTGTCTATAAATTGTTAGAGAGGTGGTTGGCGCGAATGACCAATCACATTATTTGCGTTAGCGAGTTCGATAGGCAGTTAGCCATTAAAGCGGGTATTGATGAAGCCCGGTTAACTACAGTTCATAATGGACGACTTGACGAGTGGTCAAGTGAACTCGTGCTAGAAGAGAATTCAATTCCCATCATCAATATGATTGGCCGTCTAGACAAGCAAAAAGATCACGTGACTTTGTTCCATGCCTTGCAAGAGCTTAAAAAGGACTATTCCTTCCGCGTTGTTTTGCTCGGCGATGGTCCTCATCTTAGGCAATATCAACAACTAGTGTCTGAACTTGGAATAGAAGCTAACGTTGAATTTAAAGGCTTGGTTCAATTTGTTCATGCCGAATTAAGACAGTCGGATATCTTCGTTCTAATCACACATTATGAAGGCTTTCCGCGCTCAACGCTTGAAGCGATGTGTGCAGGCTTGCCAGTTGTTGTAAGTGATGCCGGTGGTTCGGCAGAGGCCGTTAACGAAGGAGTTACTGGGTACGTCGTAGAGCGTGGCAATGTTGGCGAGGTGGTGCAGGCGGTCGGTGAACTCTTATCCGATAGGGAAAAACGGGAGCAAATGGGCAAGAACGCCCGTGCACTGTATTTAGAGCGATTCACCTTTGCAGCTATGTACGCCAAAACGCTGCAAGTCTATGAACATGTTTTAGTCACTTTGCAGAAGTAATTGCAAGTACTGTCCTATGTAAATTGATCCAGCTAGCGTTAAATGGGCGTTATCCCATGCCATGGGTTCAAGCAATGTCTGGTGCGAGCTGGTCTTCGGCGAATCCGTTGCAACACTTGCCGTTGCTTTGCAGCTCTGTCCATTGCAGGTTAAGTTCAATATGGATACAAACTTTGCCTCTGAACTCTCAGTGCTTTTTTGAAGCGTCTCGTCAACGGGTTCAAGGAATTCCACCAAAGGCGTGTCAATGGTATTAATAGCGTCTAACTCGGTTTGTTGTTTCAGCAATACATGCGGCAATGTAGGCTTCCATTGCGGTACGCCACCCAAAACAAATACAGATGCGTTGGGCGCGCTAGCGTGAATAGCATCAAGCGTGCGGCTCAGAGTAGCCAGTTCCTGCTCGTAATCAATCCAATTGGCATGCAGCCAAATTACATCGGGTTGGCTCTGCGTTACGAAGTTCAGGATATGTTGGTTAATGCCTCGGCAGTGGGATTGATGTGGGACGTCAATGTGTAGTAGAGGAGGACACGCACTACTGGTTAGTTGTGCAACAGTGCCTGCCCAATGCTCAAAACCCATGGAGAGTGCGGCCGCGTGTGAATCGCCCCACAACAGTTGTTTGACACCTGTTTCTGCGAATTCATAACACGCTGTGTCAAAGTTTAAGTGATCAACGTTCGGTTGTAGAAAGCACGCGTCTTGCCGGTACAATTTTTCCGATGGGTATGCCGAGAAGCGTGCTATCGCTTGAGCCTCTGTTGAGAGTCTGAATTGCAAACCATCACTTTTGTACCCAATGTATCCGATAACTGCGATAGTCAAGCTAGCTGCGCTCGCTAGTAGCAGTACCGTTTTTTGGGTCAGAAACTGACGATTACGGAACGGCTTTTCAATAAATCGCCAGCTTAAGTAGGCAAGTGCCAAAGAGATTGGAATCGCGAGCCACAGCAATGCGCCCTCCATCTGGTTTAACCGTGCAAAGGCGAGAATCGGTTGATGCCACAGATACGCGCTGTAACTGACTAATCCGATAAGCACCAGTGGTTGTAATGACAGAAGCCGAGCTATCAGTGTATTTCGAGTCGCAAAAAATAATATCAGACACGTGCCAATGGTTGGTAGCAGTGCGGCAACGCCAGGAAAAGCGGTTGTGTTGTCAAAGATCAGGCTTGCGCTGACAATCATAATCATGCCCGCAGCACCTGACACAGATGCGCCTAATCGAACTAACTGGTGTGGACTTTGTTCGAGATTGTAACGCGCGAAAAGCAAGCTGGTTAACGAACCCAGTAATAGCTCCCAGGCGCGTGTGGGTAGCAAGTAAAAGTTCGCCGCTGCATCAATTGTATTAATGGTAAGCGTCAACGAGAAGCTAATTATGGCTATGGCGATTAATACGGCGCCAAGGACACCCATTCCAAAGCGCCATATAAGGATTAATAGCAGTGGAAACAAAACATAAAACTGTTCTTCCACTGCCAGACTCCACGTGTGAAGCATGGGTTTTAATTCTACGCCTGCATCAAAGTAACCGCTCTGTAGCCAAAATAATACGTTTGACGAAAACGTCGATACACCCAGGTAGCTCAGAAACAGATCCTGCAAGTCGTTGGGCAGCATCCAGGGCAGAGCGGCAACCAGGGTCACCAACATCACAAAGAAGAGCGCCGGCAGTATTCTGCGCGCACGGCGTTCGTAGAAAGTCAGTATCGAGAATGAGCCTTGCGATAATTCTTTTAAAATGAGAGACGTGATCAGAAAACCACTGATGACAAAAAAGACATCTACGCCGATATAGCCGCCGCTGAAGCCCGGCACACCCGCGTGATAAAATAGCACCGGCAATATCGCCAGACTCCGCAGTCCATCTATCTCTATCCTGTGATGAGTTGCGTGGCGCATGTATTAAGCGAACGTCAAGAAATTAGGGTGAACGCAGTGATGTGTTAACCGCGACTCTGGCCTGTGATCGACTTGGCATTTATCCGTCATTTGCAATGCCAATACAACAAACCAGTCACGCAGGATTATAAAGCCAACATGGTATCATTCGTAGCTCTCAAGAGATGAGTATTCAGTTTGAAAACTCGGCCCTGGCAACGACTACCACCCGTCATTTCAAAGGCGTGATTAAAACCACCATGCTTGATTCACAAAAACACGCAGAACCTTCCAAATCGTCTGAGCGTAGCTTTGGGATCGTGTTTTCCGTGGTGTTTCTTATCATCGCGCTATGGCCACTGCTCAGCGGTGGTGCACCGCGCTGGGTCTTTGTAGCGTTGGCAATCGGGCTGTTGCTGATTACCTTCATCCGGCCAGCTTGGTTGAGTGGCCCTAATCACTATTGGTATAAATTTGGTCTGCTTTTGGGTGCTGTAATTGCCCCGCTCGTTATGGCGCTGGTTTTCCTCATCACGGTGGTGCCTATCGGCCTTATCGCGAAATTATTGGGCAAAGACATGCTCGATCAAAAAATCGATAAATCAGCATCGACCTATTGGAAAACCCGTACTGAACCCATGCAATCGTTCGATAAACAATATTAGTTGTCCATGCTTTCATTCGTAAAAGAATTCTGGGGCTTTTTAAGAGCTCGAAAGAAATACTGGTTGCTTCCAGTGTTTTTGGTGTTGGCGGTTTTCGGTGGCCTCATCGTTCTAAGCCAAGGTAGTGCCGTGGCGCCGTTCATCTACACGTTATTTTAATCATGCGGGTCATTCTTGGCTTATCGGGTTTGTATCACGACAGTGCAGCGGCTTTGCTGGTTGATGGAAAACTTGTGGCGGCTGCACAAGAAGAACGATTTACCCGTATCAAACACGATTCAGCTATTCCGTTAAGCGCGATCGATTATGTATTGGAAGAGGCATCGCTGAGCTTATCCGATGTTGACGCTGTCAGCTTTTACGACAAGCCATTCTTAAAGTTTGAACGATTGCTGCAAACCTATATCGGTACCGCCCCTAAAGGGCTCAATTCGTTTCGTATGGCCATGCCGGTATGGCTGCGAGAAAAACTCTTTCTAAAAGACTATCTGGCGAATGCATTAAAAACACGCGACGAGCAGTTCGACATCGACAAGTTGCGTTTTGTAGAACATCACTACAGCCATGCCGCCAGCGCTTTCTACCCTTCGCCGTTTGAAGATGCTGTTGTTTTAACGCTTGACGGGGTTGGCGAGTGGGCCACATCATCCGTTGCCATTGGTAAGGGGCGCGATCTTGAGATCGTCAAACAGTTAGAATTTCCTCATTCTCTTGGGTTGCTTTATTCGGCATTTACTTACTACACCGGATTTAAAGTCAATAGCGGTGAATATAAATTGATGGGGCTGGCACCGTATGGCTCACCGCGCTTTGTCGACACTATTCTTGAACACCTTGTTGATGTGAAGCCAGATGGCTCCTTCAAATTGGATCAAACGTATTTCAACTATGCATCTGGTTTGACCATGGTGAACAAGCGGTTTTGTGAGCTCTTCGGCGAGCCCGTTCGTCAACCCGATACCGATGAGCTTACACAGTTCCACATGGACATCGCTGCGTCTATTCAAGTGGTGACGGAAAAAATCGTGCTAGCGCTTGCGCGTGCTTTACGAGAGGAATACCAAATACCCAATCTGTGTTTGGCTGGAGGGGTAGCGCTGAATTGTGTTGCCAACGGTAAGCTCATACAGGAACAAATTTTCGACCAAGTGTGGGTGCAACCTGCTGCTGGCGATGCTGGCGGCGCAGTGGGTGCAGCCCAGGCTATCTGGCACAACGAATTGGGTCATCAGCGGGTGGTTGATTCCGCTGATTCCATGTGCGGTGCCTATTTGGGGCCACTATATAACGACGACGCTATCGGTGCCGAGCTGGCTGACCTTGGTGCGATCATGCAGCAGCACACGCAAAGCGATATGCTCGATACCACGGCAGCGTTACTTGCCGATGGGAAAGCCATTGGCTGGTTTCAGGGGCGAATGGAGTTCGGGCCCAGAGCATTGGGTGGCCGCTCGATACTGTCGGATCCTCGCAATGAAAGTATGCAGAAGAACCTGAATTTAAAAATCAAGTTTCGTGAGAGCTTCCGACCTTTTGCACCGTCCATTTTGAAAGACGATGTGTCCGAATGGTTCGATTTTGATGCACAAAGCCCTTACATGTTGGTGGTGGCTGATGTGTTGGACAAACACAGATTGGCCGAATCGGAGTCGCAAAAAAATGCGTTCGGCATTGATCGACTAAATGAGCCACGTTCTTCTGTACCCGCTATTACTCACGTAGACTATTCGGCGCGTATTCAAACTGTGGATGGCGCATACAACCCTGCTTATCATGAGTTGCTCACTCGATTCAAAGCCCTGACGGGTTGCCCTATATTGGTAAACACATCGTTCAATGTTCGTGGCGAACCCATTGTATGCACACCTACTGATGCGTTTAAGTGTTTTATGGGAACAGGAATGGATGCGCTGGTTATTGGCAATTACGTATTGCACAAGTCTGAGCAAGTGGTTGCTGCAGAAGACTACACCAGCAAATACGAGCTTGACTAGTCATGGGGTGGGTCAAGAATGGCATAACGCTCTTGATATCGTGTCTTTTTACTCTACTCATTGTGGAGCTCGGCCTGCGCTTTATGCCGGTGATGGAGGTGAGTCGCGTCAAGCCTTTGTTCAGCAACAGTCAGCCCTTCGATGTATCAACGGTTGCCAATGCAAAGCTGATGCATTCCTCTGAGTGGAATTTTGAAAATGCACTCGAACGTCAAACCAATAATGCAGGCTTTTTCTCAGACTATGACTATGAGCCAGGACACGAAGGTGTTTTTGTTATTGGTGATTCGTTTGTAGAAGCACGACAGGTTCGATTTGAAGAGACCTTTCATCAACTGATTGCTAAACAGTTGGGCGAACCTGTTTATAATATTGGCTTATCAGGCGCGCCGCTTTCTCAGTATCACGCCTATGCCAAACAGGTTTGTTCGGATTACAAGCCGACAGCCATGGTGATATCGATTATCGGCAATGACTTCGATGAGAGCTTGTACGATCAACGCGCCCGAAGTGGTTTTTTTCACTACGATAGCAGTGGTGCGTTAGTTCCCACCACCTATGAAATCTCGACATTGCGACAATGGGCGAATCGTTCCAGCCTTATCCGTTACATGTACTTTAATTTAAACGTTGGTGGCTTACTGCAGAGCGCACGGCAAGCTGAACCGACCTCGCAAGAGAGCAAACTGGAACTGGTCACCTACCCACAGCTAACCGAATTATTTCTGCGGGAGCTGAGTTCGTTGTGTGTGCCTGCGTCGGCCATTACGTTTGTGCTGGATGCCAACCGATATGAAACACCCGAAAGCAGTATTTACACAGAAAACCCGGTGCGCTTGAATAAAATGGTTGATTTTAAAGTTAAAGCTGAAGAACAGGGTTTTCGAGTGGTGGATATGCAGGATGTTATGCTTGCGCATTACCGAACCAATAATCGCGTCTTTGAGTATTCCTACGACTATCACTGGAATACGCTTGGACATGCAGTAGTTGCAGAAACCGTGCTGAATGCACTGCAGGTATCCGAGTAGCGTATGAGTATGTCGATGTATGGCATTGTTGTTCTCGGTTTGGTGCTAGCGTTCCTGACCTTTCTGGGCACAGCTTTGTATCGTGCGCTGGCTATAAAAATCAATTTGATTGACTACCCTAACGATCGTTCTTCGCACAGAATCCCAACGCCCAGTGGTGCGGGTTTAGTGTTTGTCGGTCTCACGGTGGGTTGTATTTATTTGGTCATTAGTCCCACTCACGGCGATTGGTCGAAGCTATCCTTGCTGTTAACATTTTCAGCGGTGGCGCTGCTGGGTTCGCTCGACGATGGATTCGGGTTGCCGGTGGTACTCCGTCTGCTACTTCAAATATTGTTTGTACTAGGTACGATCACATCGATTAATGAGATGCTCGATGTACACTCGTTCTGGTCCCACACTCACTCAATTCGTTTTCTACAATATGGGTTTGTGCTCGCGTGTATGCTTTGGCTACTGAATTTGTACAATTTCATGGATGGAATCGATGGCTTAGCCACCACTGAAGCTATTTTTATTGCGGCGGTTAGTGGTGGTTTTTTGTACTGGTCTGGTAATGTAGAGCTAGCGTTCTGGATGCTAATTTTAGTATCTACTTTAGCTGGTTTTTTATACTGGAATTTATCGCCTGCCAAAGTGTTTATGGGTGATGCTGGTAGTTCGTTTCTTGGTTTTTTCTTCGGTGCCGTTGCGTTATCGAGCATCATTGCAGGCGACTTGTCTTTCTCATTCTGGTTAATTGTCTGCGCAATTTTTATTTCAGACTCCACACTGACACTATGCTACCGATTGATGGGTGGCGAAAACATCTTTCAGGCTCATCGGACACATGCGTACCAGCATGCAACGGTGCGGCTTGGTGGTCACGCACCCGTAGTCAAGTATTGTGCGGTAATCAATGTGTGCTGGTTGCTTCCTCTGGCTTGCCTAAGTTATATCTACACAGATATTGCGCATTGGATTGCTGTTTGTGCATACGTCCCAATCATGGTTACCTGTATTAAATTCAATGCAGGCCGTGTTGTCCCTATCGCAACAGACTCGCTCTGATGTTGATAGTTCGCAAACCAAGTTAACTTCAAACTATGTGTGGCATTGCTGGTTCGATCAACCTGACGTTTGACGTTCCAAGTGTGTTGAACGCGCTGCGTCATCGTGGGCCGGATGATCAGCAGGCCGTATCGGTCGACAACATCCAGTTGTTGCATGTCAGGCTGTCGATAATCGATCGGGCAGGTGGTGCTCAACCGATGACTCGAGGTCATCTCACTATTGTCTACAACGGTGAAATCTACAACCACATGGCCTTGCGTTCCCGCTTTGGTCTGTCGTGTCATACCGGTTCCGATACTGAAACTTTGCTTGCGCTATACGAAAAGCTGGGGCTGGACTGTTTTCAATATTTGGATGGCATGTTCGCTATCGCCTTATACGATTCGGCTGAAAAAGCACTCTTTTTAGTTCGTGACCGAGCCGGTGAAAAGCCGTTGTATTGTTATAAACAGGGTTCCGGGTTTGCCTTCGCCAGTGAATTGAACGCGCTCAGGAAAATAGTACCTGCACAGATAGATGTACGTTCTATTAATCAATATTTAAACGCCGGTTTTTTCTATCAGGCACAAACACCTTATCTTGATGTCAGCGAGATACGTCCCGGGCATGTCGTGCGTGTGGACACGAATAATCAGTCTGTTCAGGAATGGCCATGGTTTTCTGTTGAAAGCACCGGGCACGATAATCGTGGTGATTCAATGACAGAAGAAAAGGCTGTTACCGATTTAGACGCAGCCCTGCATAAAGCGATTGAAGACCGGTTGCTGTCGTCCGATTTGGAGGTTGGCTGTTTTTTAAGTGGTGGTATTGATAGCGGATTGGTGACCGCAATAGCGTCGGCTTACACGAAAAAATTGAAAACTTTCACGGTGTCGTTTGATGGGCAGTTCGATGAGGCACCGCTAGCCAGGCAAGTAGCCAACTTGTATAACACTGAACATACCGATATTCAAATTGGTTATGACGATCTGGATCAAAATATCGAGTCTATCCTGACGGCTTATGGTGAACCCATTTGCGACGATTCTGTTGTTCCGTCTTGGTATGTTAGTCGAGCTGCAAAGGAACACGTTACGGTTGTGATGACGGGCGACGGCGCAGACGAACTGTACGCCGGCTATCGTCGCTATGTGCCATACGCACATATGAATCTCTTTTCCAGCCAACCAACGCCACTTCAAACAGTGTTGGGTCAGTTCGCTCGATTACCCGCCGCGAAAAACAAAATGAGTCGCTACAACTATCTCCATCGTATGGCGAGTTTGCTCAGACTATCAGGCCCTGAACGATTTTTAGCGGCAATGGTGAACGTGGACTCTCATTCGCTGCTGGAAAGGGAGCTGAACCCAGCCTTTGTTGATGCGTTTGATCAGCTTGCTGCTTTGCCGGAAAGCAGCTTGACGAAAATGATGAGGATGGATTTTCATAGCCTGTTGGCAGGCTCTTTGTTGCCAAAAATGGATATTGCATCCATGGCGCATGCGCTAGAAACACGAACGCCTTTTTTTAGTGATGAGCTGTTTAAGCATGCGGCAGCGTTGCCGGATAACCTTAAAATTCGTGGTACAACCACAAAATATTTACTGCGAGCACTCGCACAAAAATACCTTCCCGCAGATGTTGTGTCAGCGCCGAAGCGTGGTTTTGAAACACCGCTCACTAACTGGGTTGATGGCGTTCTGAAAGAACGGATATGCGACACATTGACGGGTAACACGTTTGTCAGTCAATTCTACCGCCCTGGGGCGATCAACCAACTCATCAATCATGAGTCAACAATCAGTCATCAGCAACGTGCCAGAACACTGTGGATGCTGTTCGCGACAGAGCTGTGGGCGCGCACGGTACGGTAAAAGTACCGATTTTGCTAATACTTGCCTTATTTTAAAGCGTCAGTGTGTGCTTGGCGCACCCTTTCCGTTTGTGCATGAGGGTAAAATAGGGACATTAGTTCATGAACTGTTGTGATGGCCTCTGCAAATTCCAATTCGGTCCCTCTTTGCGTCGATCTTGATGGCACCCTCGTGCGCTCGGATATGCTGCTTGAGTCTGTCTTGATCATGGCGCGCCAAGACCCCTGGAGTCTTTTTCTATTGCCCCTATGGTTGTTCAGGGGCAAGTCTGTGTTGAAACATGAGGTGGCCATGCGTTGTAATCTGGCCGACGCTGTTATCCCTTACAACGAGGAAGTGAAAGCGTTTGTCGAGTCTGAGCGGCAACACCGTACCACTGTGTTGGTAACCGGTAGTCACTCAACGATTGCTGACAAAGTAGCCAATGACACCCAATTGTTCGATCTGGTTAAAGGGTCTGATATCGATACCAACCTGACCAGTCATCGCAAACGGGATTGGTTGGTAAAAGAGTTTGGTGAGAAGGGTTTCGATTACATCGGCAACGACACTGACGATTTAAACGTTTGGCCTGCCGCCCGTAACGCTTTGGTTGTTTCTGCGCCTACAGGTATTACGTCTAAAACCAATCAGACGTTTACCAAGGTGTTTGAAATATCTCAATCCAAAGCCATGGATTATTTCAGCTTGTTACGGGTTCATCAATGGTCCAAAAATGTATTGGTGCTCGTGCCATTCGCGCTGGATCAACGGTTCGGCGATTGGTCAGCCACACTGAGTATTCTCATAGCGTTTTTAGCGATGTGTTTACTGGCATCGCTTACCTATATCGTCAACGACATGCTCGATTTACAAGCCGATAGGCAAAATCCCACCAAGGCCAAACGAGCGCTGCCCAGTACAAGAGTATCGTTGTTGCAAGGGGCAAAAGTCATTGGCCTATTGCTGTTGGCAGTTGTGATTCTGTCTTTCTTTCTGCCAGCCGCGTTCAATCTGATATTACTTAGTTACGCGTTAATGACGCTATCTTATTCATTTGTATTTAAACGCTATGTCATTCTCGATGTCTGCATGATTGCAGCACTGCATACGCTTCGCGTGGTCGGCGGAACCGTTGCTATCGCAGCGGAATGGTCGTTCTGGTTATTGGCTTTTTCAATGTTTATCTTTTTCTCACTGGCGCTGGCCAAGCGCGTGGCGGAACTGATCAACCTTCAAAAAGACAACAAAGAAAGGACCATTGGTCGCGATTACCGGGTAAGCGATTTACCCGTACTCATTGCCACTGGTGTGTCTACGGGCTATTTATCGGTGCTGATTGTTGCGCTGTACATCAATAGCGACAAAGTCAGGGTCATGTATTCCACGCCTGAGTTTCTCTGGTTGGTGTGTCCCATCCTTATGTATTGGATTGGTCGACTGTGGATGATTACAGCGCGTGGAGAAATGCATGAAGACCCCATCATTTTTGCAATGCGTGACAGAACCAGTCTGGATATTGCCGGGTTGGTTGCGGTGATTGTTATTGCGTCCAAGTTGGTCGGTTAATGGCAGTTTCTCGTTATCGTTCCTGGGGCTTCAGTACGTCCACGGCCCAGCGAGCGAATCGTCCGTCGTGGCGAACTGATATTAGTCAGGGTATTGATGCTGAAGCTGGGACGAGCTTGCTGCCGTTTGGCAATGGCCGAAGCTATGGTGATAGTTGTCTCAACAGCGGTGGTGTGTTGCTCGATGCTGCATCACTAGACCGGTTTATAGCGTTTGACGACGTTAGCGGGTTGCTCACAGCAGAGGCAGGGGTGACACTTGCCGATATTCTGCGTTTGGTAGTTCCTCACGGTTGGTTTCTACCTGTATCGCCGGGTACGTCCTATGTGACGCTTGGTGGTGCCGTAGCAAATGATGTGCACGGTAAAAACCACCACTGCGATGGCACCATTGGCCAATACATACACAGCTTTGAACTGGTGCGCTCGAACGGGGATGTGCTCACGTGCAGTGAATCTGACAATGTTGATCTGTTCGCAGCGACTATCGGTGGGCTGGGGTTAACCGGTTTTATCACGAAAGTTTGCATTCAGCTTATTTCGATTAACAGCAGCGAAATGGACGTGCGTGTCGATGCTTTTCAGGGATTGCAGGCTTTCGCCGAACTCTCTGCAGAACGCAAAAACGACTATCAGTACACGGTGGCATGGCTGGATTGTGCTGCATCGGGGGCGCAATTTGCGCGTGGTATCTTTCTATCTGCAAACCACGCACCGTCCGGATCGCTTCACTCATCGTCACATGTGAGTAAGTTGAGTATTCCGGTGCCGTTGCCCACATGGCTTTTGAACACGTATAGTATCCGAGCGTTTAACAAGCTTTACTACTACAAACAATCGCAACAGCACGAAAAAGTATTTCGTCAGGACTACCAACCGTATTTCTATCCGTTAGATGCTATTGCGAATTGGAACCGTATTTACGGCGCGCGTGGTTTTTACCAATATCAATTTGTAATACCGTTGGATAACCTGCCGGTACTTGAGTCACTGCTTCGAGATATAGTCGATTCAGGTATGGGATCGTTTCTGGCTGTGCTGAAAGAATTCGGCGATATAGAGTCGCCCGGTATGCTTTCGTTTCCACGGCAGGGCTTTTGTCTAGCGTTGGATTTTGCCAATCGCGGTGTGAAAACAGAGCAGTTAATACAGCGATTAGACCAGCAAGTTATGGAGTGCGGTGGTGCTGCCTATCCAGCCAAAGACCGTTTAATGAGTGCAAAGGCATTTGAACAATATTTTCCTAAAATGGGTGAATTCACATCACTCATCGATCCGAATTTTTCATCCGATTTCTGGGAGCGAGTGAGTGGCTGATCAACAACAGATGGCTCTGCTGGGTGCGACCTCAGCGCTGGCACAAGCTGTGGCCAGACGCCTTGCAGATGAAGGTCACAGCTTGACGTTAGTGGCCCGCAACGAGGAGAAGCTTGGACAGTTTGCCGATGATCTGCGCGTCCGAGGGGCAAGCGTGACCTGCATAACCGCAGATTTTGATGCGCTAGATACACACGATTCGCTGGTAGAACAAATTGCCGATTGCGATGAAGTGTTTTGCTTTTACGGAACGTTACCCGACCAGAGCGCGTGTGAACAGAATTGGACTGATGCCCACAATGCGCTGCAGACCAACTTCATAAGTGTTGTGTCGTTACTGAATCGTCTGGCTAATCGTTTTGAACAGCGAGGACACGGAAATTTGGTGGTAGTGTCGTCGGTTGCTGGCGACCGTGGTCGAAAGAGTAACTATATTTACGGCACTGCAAAAGGTGCATTGTCCATTTACTGTGCGGGGCTTAGGAATCGCTTGGCTTCAAGCGGCGTACACGTTCTGACGGTAAAGCCGGGCTTTATCGATACACCAATGACGGCCCATCTTGAGAAAAAGCCGGCTCCATTGTGGGTTGGTCCCGATAGAGTGGCTAAGGATATCGTAAAAGCCGCCGCAGCCCGTAAGAACGTGCTTTACACACCATGGTTCTGGCAACTGATATTGCTTATAATTCAGCATATTCCAGAGCCCATTTTCAAAAAATTGTCGCTGTAGCGATCAGGCAAATTTGCATGGCCAAGTTCATACCGTTAATTCTGTTCACCGTCTTAACCAACTTTTTGTCACAAATCATGTTGAAAAAGGGCATGACCAGCATAGAAAAATTCGACGTGTCTTTGTCGGGTGTTTGGCAATCGGGTGCGGCGATCCTGTTTAACCCGTACGTTTTTTTTGGTCTGGTCATGATGGTCATTAGCATGGGCTCCCATCTGGTCGTGCTTTCTCGGGTCGATATCAGCTTTGCCTATCCGTTTCTAGGTCTATCGTTTGTGCTCATAACGGCTTACGGTTACTTTATGTTAGGTGAGAGCGTTAACCACTGGCGCATTCTGGGTGTGTTGCTTATTTGCTCCGGCGTGGCGTTAGTTGCAAAAAGCGCATAACGCTTTACAAGAATAGAATGACAGCTCATGGCAATTGTGTTTGATGAGTTACTTAATAAACCAGTTAATCAGTTAGCCAACAAATCAGCTAACTACGTTTGCGAGAAATAGCGGAAAAACAATGAAACATATCATTTTTGGTGGCGACGGATTTCTTGGTACAGAACTGACCAAGAAGCTTGTGGAACAGAACGAACGCGTCCTTATTTGCGACGAGAAGCAAACGCCACAGTTTGGTAATTACGAGCTTCCCGGTGTTGAATTTATTCAAATGGACGTGACAAAGCCGGAAACCTTCGACCCGATTCAGGTAGAAGAGGGCGATATTGTCTATCACTTTGCTGCCAGATTGCTGGTACCCATCCTGCCGCGTGCGGAACGCCAAGACTACTTTTGGCAGGCCCTGTATGTGGGTACACAGAACGTGTTTAACTGGATGGAGAAGTCAGGCCTGCGTAACTTAATCTATTACACCACCGATATGGTATACGGCCACACGGTCATTCACCCACGCACAGAAGAACACCCTTGCGAGCCAATCGGGCCGTACGGTGAGGCAAAATACCAGACTGAAAAGTTATGCGATGAATACCGTGCAAAGGGCTTCAATATAACGCTGTTCAGGCCACGACTTATCATTGGCCACGGTCGGCTTGGCATATTAGAGAAGCTGTTCAAACTGGTTGATATGAATTTACCAGTGCCTACAATTGGCAATGGCAAGAATTATTATCAGTTTATTTCAGTCGGAGATTGCGCCGATGCTTGTTTGGCCGCAGTGAAGACTAATTTTCCGAATGAAAACTACAACTTGGGATCATCAAACCCGCCCACAGTGAACGCGCTTCTACGCACGTTAATCGACGAAGCCAACAGTAAGTCATTTCTGATTCCTACGCCTGCATTTGCTGTAAAAGCGGTGCTAGCGTTTCTGGATAAGATTGGGAAGCCGATTATGGATCCGGAGCAATACCTTATTGCTGATGAAACCTGCGTTCTCGATTGCTCAAAAGCTGAGCGAGAACTTGGTTGGGTGCCCAAAGATGATGATACTTCGATGCTGCTAATTGCCTATCGGGATTATCGTGAGGGTAAGTCTCGACCTATTTAGAAGGGAGAGGCTGCACATCAGTTAGTTCTAGTCAGTTGGTTCTAGTCAGTTGGTTTTATTGAGCCTCGAGTTACGCATACTTCATCAATACCAAAAAAACTGCAAGCTACCATCAATGATGGTAGCTTGCATTGATACTCGACAAACGCTTAAGCGTCGCTAGCAAGCTTATTGTCAGTTGTTGTGTTGCTTGCAAACGCAAAGTGAATCCTTCGCATTACATCTGTGGGCGTGTAAGCGCTTCCACTCCCACGAAGAACAATCACTAACGCTGCCGCGATGAAGGCAAACTCTCGTTTGAATCCATTAAGGTTGGCTATAACCGATTTATCCATGTTGAGTTTGGTGAACATAAACCACAGCATGACTAAAACCACCGCTGCTGCAGCTTCTCTTGACCGTATGCCAGCAATCAACAGTGCTCCCAGCAGAAACAAGATGGGCTGATAGGTTGCGAATGTGGCTATCTGTGCGTAACCCCCGAACAATCCTCCAATAATCAGTGGCGCGGCTAATGACAGCCTCAGCAACAAACCCAGGTTTTCCCAGTTTGCATGTTCTGTGTTAACGCCGTTGGTCATGATGACACTGTCGGCGGAATATCGTCCTGAGCCAAGAATCAGAAGAACAAACATGAATCCGGATAATGCGATATCCCTAATTTGGACGAACATAGCAGGCGAGGTATACGTGTTTATGTTTGATTCAACTCCGGGTGTTGTAACCACTGGCAGAGAAAAAACGAACGTCCACAGCAGGAAAGCGTAAATTAGCGCAAGCGGGCGTACCATTAATCCGATGACCAAGGCGACTCCGCTAATTAATTCGAATGTGGAGAGCGCGGTCAGAAACCCCCAAGGCGTCATGAATGAATTACCGCTGAAAAGAAAGTTCATAAAAAATTCATTGATGTAACCCTTTCCGCCTGTGTAGCTGCCCACTATTGCATTGGTGCGTTCCGGGTCGAGAAGTTGAGATAATTTATTGAATCCACCAATAATAAAAACAATACCCAATCCAATGCGTAGCAAGCTTGCAGTTCCTGTATTGCCAATTGTCAGCTTGTATAGCGGAGATTCATAGAGCTTCATTGTGAACAATGCCTGTAAGTTAGAAGAGTGATAAGTATCTGGAACTTACAGAACGCTTTGTTCAAGGTTTTGATTGCGATGAAACTGCCCCAGTATGCTGGTGTTGGTGTTTTCTGAAACCGTGGCCTCTCGATTGATTTGGCAGGCAACGTTATCGCGCAAGAAAAACCGTCTCTACAACAAGGCCTACGTGCAACATAACGGGCCCATTCAATGCGTGCAGTTCGATGATCTGATTACCTTGGAACACACAAAGTGCAAACCCTTGAGTGTGCCAGTAGCGGTTAAGACGGTAAGCGGGTGCCGCTCAATGTTGGCGTAGCAGCCATTCCAGCATTCGGCCATTAAAACACCATTTCCCCGATAGTGAACTGGGGCAGTTGTTAAGATTTTTGAAGGGCGTGTTTGTTGAGCAACCGTGGCGTCAAAAAGTGATGCGCAACAACCATAACGACAAATAGCCAGAAAAATGCCGCTTCTGAACCAGGTAGTTGATTGGCAATAAGACCCGTCAGTACACAAACCAGATGTAACAGGGCCATGGTTTTAACAGTGTCGTTGACCGATTGTCCGGCATCGAGTAATTGATGATGCAGATGATCACGCCCAGCAGCGAACGGAGATCCGCCTTTGAGTATTCGGCCTACCATGACGGACACAGTATCGATGAGGGGTACACCGAAAATCCAACCAGCGCTTACCGGGGATAGAATACTGCTGTTGCCTTGGGTGATGCTGATAAATATTGCCAAAAGTAAAAAACCGAGCAACATTGATCCCGAATCGCCAAGAAATGTTTCAGGTTTAGATCGGAAAAGTCGTGCGTTGTAGTACAGGAATCCTGCTATGGCGCCAATAACAGAAAAAGCCAGCATAGCGGGTTCCAGTAGTCCCGACGAAAGGCTGAGAATGCCGAGCGCGGAGAAACTGATTAACAGTATCGTGCCGGATAAGCCATCAACCCCGTCGATCATGTTGATGGCATTAATCACACCCACCGTGCACAGGATGGTGAAAACGATGCTGGTGACGCCTGTGAGCAGCACCGGGCCGCCGCCGACAATATCGCCGATATTGGTGATTTTTAGTCCGGTAATGGCTATTAAGGCGACAGTGGCAAGTATCTGAAAAGGTAAACGGTGGATAGGCCGCAGATTCACTTTATCGTCAATGACACCCAGAACGACCAGCATGCTCGCAATAATGATGGACGCGAGAAAGGGTGTTTCCCGCATGAAAAGTACACCAGCAAGCAGTACAGCCAGAAATATGGCAATACCGCCGATAGTCGGCACAGCACCAGAGTGCTGCTTTCGTTGGGAGGGTTGGTCAGTGAGACCCCATGCCGCTGCACGACGGCATAACAAGGGCACGAGCACAAGACATGCTACCGCTGAAATGACAAAGCCGATTGGGACGCTAATAGGGTTCATACCAGGTTGTTTTGACCTTGAGACATAGCACACAATTATACTCGCAACACGCCCTGGAAAGCGCATTCGTACGCGGGATTGTACACGTAGTTAACGGGTATATTTACCACCCACATGGATGGCTGTGGGTCGCATCACATTAAATAATAAGGAATTAATAAAAACCGCAAATTTCGGCGCTTTGCGTGTTATTTCTATGATTACGGAAGCTCAATATTACTCGGTCAGCACTCAGTCGTAGTAATATGCGTTTTCGATTTTATCGCGACAATTGGGTCGCACTGAAGCTTTTCGACGACTATGCCACAGTACCTAATACGTTTGGATGATGCGTGTGAAACCATGAGTTCATCTAAATGGCAGCGCATGTTTGATCTACTCCACAGTTATTCGATCAAACCGTTGGTTGGCGTTATTCCGGCGAATGCTGACCCAGAGCAACGTATCGATAAGCCTGATCCCGATTTCTGGTTAAAGGTGCGGAGCCTTGCGAAGCAGGGCGCTGAAATCTGCATGCACGGCTACTGCCATGTATACGAACAAGAGGCAGGTGGTATCCACCCGGTTAACCATTACTCTGAGTTTGCTGGCGGCTCACTGCAACGACAAAGAGAGAAAATAGCCAAAGCCATAAATCTGTTTCAGAAACATGGGGTAATACCACGCGTGTTTTTTGCTCCAGCTCATACATTCGACAGCAATACGCTTAAAGCGTTAGAATTAGAAACTGATATACGGATCATCAGCGATACAGTCGCCACGCGACCATACAGAATGGGCGCTTTCCTGTTTGTACCCCAGCAAATCGGCAGGTGCCGTGCTATCCCTTTTGGTACGGTTACATTTTGCTATCACCCGAATACGATGACGGCGAAGGATTTTAAAATTCTGGAACAATTTCTGGAACGGTATCATTCTCGATTTTGCAGTTTGTCAGAAGTGCTGGAAGTCGCGCCTCAAAGTTCAAAAACGTTATTTGATCGGCTTTTAACACGATCATATTTTTTCGCACGCAAAGCCAGATCGGCGTTTGTATAAAGTTGTATAAAACGGTTTTACATGGAAAGTTCGCTTAACTCCCCAAAATATCCCGCTAACCATCGTGGGTCATTGTCGCCGTGGTCAGTCATAGGCATATTGCTCGTGATCCTTGGTCTATCAGCTATGGTCCGATTCAGTTTGTTCCATGAAGTGTATGACGAACACCCTGAACGGATAATCAGCCCTGATACTGTGCGTTATGAACAACCCGCTGTGAGTTTGCTAGTTGAAGGTACGATGCGCGATGGACTGCCATTAAACGAATCTCAAGATTTGCATGTTGCACCCGGTTATCCATGGTTTATCTATTCCGTTTACAAGTTATTCGGGCAGGATCATAAGTATCTGGTTTATGCTCAGATTGCGTTGAGTTTAGTGAATATATTCCTTATATACCTGTTTGCAGTCGCAGTGTGGAATTCAAGAGCTGCGTTGGCTGCAACTGCATTGTTTGCTGCAGCACCACTACAGTCTTTGTATTCTTCAATTTTATTAAGCGAAACTTTGTTTGTGTTCTCAGTTCTGTTGGTCTGCAATTTCGCTGTACGATTTTTAAAACGTTATTCAACGTCACCGAGCCTTTGGTTGGCGTTATTGCTGGGTGTAGCGATTGGCTTCTCAGCTTTAGTCAGACCCATTTCCTACTACTTGGTTTTCGTCTTTTTGTTTGCATTATTTGTGTTCAACTTTTTCGTCTCTGGTCGCACAGCGTCGCGATACTTTTCATGCGCTGCTTGTATCGTAATTGGGTTTGCGATCTTGGTTGGCCCTTGGCAGATAAGAAATAAATCGATTGCCGGTGAGTATTTGTTTACGGATAACCCCGGCCAAATTATGTTGTATTGGAAGGCTGCTGGTTTGATTGCTTACAGGGATGGTATTGAGCCCAAAGAAGTTCGCGAGCAATTAAGAGCTACAGTTCCAACTGACTTTTCCAGCATTGCGGAGAAGCATGCTTATGAGAAGAATGCGGGTTTAGAGATCATTAAAGCAGATATACCTTCTTATATTCGTTTTTCATTCTATGGCTTGCGAACCATGGTGGTTGGGCCCGGCTTGAAAAAATTCGGTAATTTTTTTGATGGAGAAAACGCTGGTCGTGTAGTCGAAACCACAAACGCTAATTTGGTTTCAGGTCTGGAGGTTCGAACTGGATTTCAAGCTTGGTATTTGCTGATTATCGCTTACTCAGTGTTTTATCTTCTATTTGTCTATTTGCTTTTTCTTTATGGGACCGCCACTTATTGGCGGCGCGGAGAACACCGTATCGTTTTGGTCTTTTGCATCGCATTGGCAGGCTACTTTATTCTTGCATCAACTGGACACTCTGCCGCTGATTCCAGAATGCGAATACCGGCTATGCCCATGCTTGTGTTGTTTGCCGGTATTGGCTTATCCACACTCATGGGCTCCAAATGGTTGCCTGGAACCAAGCAGGTAGAAAAGAAAGTTGAAAAAGCGGAAGCACCTCGTGGATAGAGTTCTATTCAGAGAACTGTGTAAAGGCTTTATTACACATGTGCCTGTTTTAAGAGATGTATCGCCTCGTCTGGGCGCTGGTGGTGGTACTCGTTCTGCCTCTTATTGCTACGGTGTGTGGTTAAAGCACATGACTTTTTTGCTCTCACACGGCAATGCATCATTGCCAGAGCATGTTGCTGAA